>DATCXH010000827.1:0-3034 GCA_036565925.1 Vicinamibacterales bacterium | reverse complement strand
CCGCCGGCAGGTTCGAGAGGCAGGAATTCAACGCTCACGAGGCATGGACCACGCCGACTTTCGTCGGCCTGGACGCGACACACGCGAATCCATTCCTGGCGTAAACGGCCGTCGAAATTCATCGTGAGGAGTCCGACGGTACCGATCGGGAGCGGCTCGCGCGATTCAAGCAAACAGCCGCCGGCGCTCACGTCATAGATGCGAATAGGCTTGGTTCTAGTCAGCGATGTAATGGTCACTGTCACGTTTGTTCACGCAACCGGTACGCCATCAAAATGCGCCGGAGCGCGTGCAGGAGAGAGGGACAAGTTGATTCGGTAGCGCGCGGGATTCCCGAGGATCGGCTCACACGACAACACCCTGGCGGTGCAGAACGTCACCTCACGGCCATCGTCGAGGCAGTGCACGAGCAGTTCATCACCGCACGCACAGGCGCTGTTGCTGATCACCACCGCATGCGTGTCGAGCCACTGCTCGATGTCGGCGTCAATGGTGATACGTAGTTGCGCGCTCGCTGGTGCGAGGAATACAGAACGTGGGTGAAGACGCCGATCGCTCATCGCGGCGATGTAACAGCAACTTCGTTGCCGGGCGCGGAAGTGACGACAGAATTGAACTCAGGACCCCGGTTCGTCGAACGATACGAAGGTTGTCCTTAGTGCGTCGACAGGATGACTACCGTCTGTTGTCTAGCGGGGTCCAGACAGTTATCACGTTGGCGCGGAAGAACCAGACTTAATCGATAGACGATCTCCCTGGACGACCTGATGTCGCTGCACCGAACCGGTCGGCAGTTCCACCGTAATGCAGGCCTGCAGTGATCCCGCCATGCGCCACGCCCCCATCCGCTCGACGATCTTGATCACGTTGCCGTCGGCGCTCACGAACAGCACGTCGATCGGGAAGCGCATCCCAAAGGTGTGGACGGAGCCGCAGGGCGCCAGCACGAGTGCATGATTGTCGGCAAGCGAGTCACGACCGAGCAATCCCTTGCGACGACTCTTCGAATCCAGCGCTGGTTCGACGACCTCGGCGATCACCGAACCAGTCCGGATGTTCACGAGCGAGCACGTGTCGCCCGCTGCGCTGCGAAGCGGGCGAAGGAAGATACTCAATTGGCGCGCGCAGTGGTTCTCGCGCGCGTGCCGGCCTCGACGAACGTCGCAATGGTGAACGGCGGATCCATTGGCCGCTCGCGTGACGCGCGGCCGGAGCGGAACTCGCGGAAGTCCACATTGCAGCTGTGCGTCGACAGGAAATTCAGAAAACGCTTGTAGTCGTTCGGCGGCATGCCGAGCACCTGCAGGACGGCTCGATAGTTCCCGCTGGTCTCGAGCAACGCCTGCCGGACGATCGCCATGATGTCGGCTCGCGTGATGTCGCGATTGATGAACATCGGGTAGATGTGCTCCCAGAACGAGCACGTGCCCGTCGCGAGTCCTTCGTACAGATGATCGGCCACCCGCTTGCGTCGTTCGCGTGACGGCACCAGTCCGCCCGTCGCCGACGCGACGAGATGGCCCGGCAAATCCTTCACATCGATATGTCCACCGCCGTGCAGCCAGGCCAACTGCTCGATGAGATTTTGCAATTCGCGAACGTTCCCGGGCCAGTGATAGGCCTCGAGCGCGCTCAAGGCATCGGCCGAGAGCTCGAGCGACAGTGAGCCGCGCTCGATGATGTGCGAGACGAGGGCGGGAATGTCCTCGCTCCGATTCCTGAGCGGCGGCACCTCGAGATGCACGACCATGATGCGGTACATCAGGTCTTCGCGGAACAAACCTCTCGCCACCAGATCGGCCAGATTGCGGTTGGTGGCCGCAATCACCCGGACATCGACTTTGGCGGACACGCGGTCGGACCCGACCGGCTTGACCTCGCCATTCTCGAGGAAGCGCAGGAGCAGCGCCTGCATCCGCAGACTCATCTCTCCGACTTCGTCAAGGAACACGGTGCCCTTGTCGGCCAGCTGGAACAGGCCGACTTTGTCGCGATGCGCTCCGGTAAAGCTGCCGCGGACGTGGCCAAACAACTCTGATTCGAGCAGCGTCTCGGAAATGCCGGCGCAATTCAGGGCGACAAACGCCCGCGATGCTCGAGGCGAGCGTGCGTGAATGAATCGCGCCACGAGGTCTTTGCCGACCCCGCTTTCACCCGTGATCAGGACTTTGGCGTGGCCCCCCGCCACTCGTGCGGCCGCGGCCCGCAACCATTCCATCGCGGGGCCACTACCAAGCAATACCGGTTCGTCGATCGTCAAATTCTGTGTTGGCATTTATGTTCTTTGAGCGGATGGAACTCCGGTGGCGATGACGGCAGCGACGCCGCGTAGTGATTCAGGAGATAAGGGCGCAAGCGTCAGGAATTCGATGGCCATCCGATATGGCCAGCTCGTCCCCCCGGCCCGCTGCGTTCGCAGGATCCGCACCGCCTCGGTGCGCTGCTGGCCGGGAGTCCTCACCTCGACGAAGCCGACGCTGCCTTCTTCGAGCGGTGTCGTCGCATCACACAAACAGCCCGAGGTGCTGACTTCGACCAGGCGTACGGGCACGCGGCGGCTGATGGCGGCGATCATGGGCGAGGCGGACACGCGGATTGGTTCTGTCGCGGCCCTCGGCTCGGGAACGCCGGTATGTCCGATGATTGCCAGTTGCACTTCACGTCGCAACCGGCCGTCTTTGAAGACGAAGCGAGTCTTCCCGGTCCGAAACAACCGGGCCTTTGAGATCGCGCTGCGCTCGTCGGGAATCTCCAGCAGGACGCGTTCGCCGATGGGCAGCGTCTGCGTTGTGATGACGGCAGCCTCCATGCTGTCGAGACGTGTGACTTCCACGTCCTGCGTCACGCGCACCGTGCCCATGCCGGGTTGCGAAAGGATGTTTCGCTCGCCGCGTCGTCGGTCATTCATGACTGATTAGGGTTCTCGCCTGTAATGGCACCCGATCCGACGACGGTCGTCTGGTTGTCCGGTGCGTTAGGGAAATCTTGTCTAGCCATCGACTGAAAAGATGCTGTCTCGAGACAGCCGAGTCGG
>DATCXH010001034.1:0-4029 GCA_036565925.1 Vicinamibacterales bacterium | reverse complement strand
GTACCCTTGGCGCCACGATGGCGCTGCCCATGCTCGATGCGATGGTGCCGGCTCTCACGGCCCAGACGCGGACCGCGGCAAACACGCCGTTCCGGTTCGGGGCCATCTACATGCCCAACGGCGTATTTCCGGATACGTGGCATCCGGCAACCGTCGGTGCCGACTTCGAGTTCAAGCCGGTCATGCAGCCCCTCGAGGGATTCCGCGAGCAGCTCGTCACGGTCAGCAAGATGAAAGCGCCGTGGGGCGAATCGGTTCACCTCGGTGCGAGCTCGGCGTTCCTGAACGGCACCGGGCCAGTCGCGAAGCGAGACGAATCCGGCGACACGTTCGGAAAGATTCAGTCAAAGAAGACGCTCGACCAGTACATCGCCGACATCGTGGCCGACGACACGCCGCTGCGCTCGATCGAAGTCGGCACCGAGGACATGGGCACCGCGGTGGGCGCGTGCGACGGCTTCCCGTGCACGTTCTTCAATGCCCTCTCGTGGCGCGACGACTTCAGCCCTCTGCCGATCGGCATCAACCCGCGCGTCACCTTCGAGCGGATGTTTGGTGAAACCGGGTCGACCGAGCAGCGCACGGCACGCTTGAAGGAGAAGCAGAGCCTGCTCGACTCGGTGATGCAGGAAACCGCGAAGCTGCGCGGCTCGCTGGGCGCGCCGGACAAGGCGATCCTCGACGAGTATCTAAGCAACATCCGCCAGGTTGAGCAGCAACTCGATCGCATGGAGACCAGGCTCGGCACGATCACCGGCACGCCGGAAGCGCCGGTCGGACTGCCCGAGGCGTTCGACGATCACATGACCATCACCTACGACCTGATGCACCTGGCTTACCAGGGCGACATCAGCCGGGTGTTCACGTTCATGATAGGCCACGAGGCGAGCGATCGCGGCTACGCCCACATCGGGATTCCCGAGACCCATCACAGCGTGTCGCACCATGGCAACGATGCCGAGAAGCTCGCGAAGTACGCGAAGCTGTGCACCTATCAGATCGTGAAGTTCAGCGAGTTCCTCGACAAGCTGAAGGCCACCAAGGATGCCGACGGAAACCTGCTCGACCACTCGCTTCTCTACTGGGGCAGCGGCATGAGCAATGGCAACCAGCACGATCGCAGCAACCCGCCTGCAGTGCTCGTGGGTGGTGCGCAGGGCCGCCTGAAAGGCAACCGTCACATCGTCAGCAAAGAAGAGCCGACCGCGAATCTGCTGCTGGCGATTGCGCATCTCGCAGGCGCAGAGATCGAAAAGCTCGGCGCCAGCACCGGCCGCCTCGATCTCTAACGGTCCGGCAGGTCCGAAAAGCAGGGACCCGCCCTACGAAAGTTTGTTCCGCAGGACCCGCCCTACGGCTTCCCGTATGGCGGGTCTTGCTGTTTAGACCTACCGGATCGAAAGGCAAATCGATGAAACGGACTTTGATCGCTGCGATCCTCGCTATCGCCGCGGCGCACGTCGTCGCGGCTCAGAACAAAGGCTGTGCCCCATCAGGTGGGCTCACGTTCATCTGCGGGGTGATGAATCCCGAAGACCTGGTGCTGGTGCCGAACTCGCGATGGATGCTTGCGAGCGGCATGGCGCCTGGCAGCGGGCTGCATCTGGTGGACACGCGCGCGAAGACCGTCACGAACCTGTACGCCGCCGGCACGGCGAAGGCTAGCGCCGATAAGGCGAAGTACGCCAACTGCCCTGGTCCGCTCGACGCGAAGCAAGCGTTGCTGCATGGGCTCGCCATTCGGCCCGCAACGTCCGGCCGATACACGGTGTACGCCACAAACCATGGCGGTCGCGAATCCGTCGAAGTCTTCGAACTCGATACGAGCGCAGCGGTCTCGGGCGCCGGAGCCTCAGCGAAGGCGGCCCCCACCGCAACGTGGATCGGCTGCGTGCTCGCACCCGGCAAGATGTCCTTCAACAGCGTCGCGGCGTTCACCGACGGCACACTTGTCGCGACGGTGCTGATCACGCCTGATAAGACTTTTGAGGACGCCTTCGCGCAGCGTGTTACGGGCGTCGTGATGCAGTGGACGCCGGGCACGGCGGCGTTCATCCCGCTGCGGGGCACCGAGTTGTCGGCCGACAATGGGATCGAAACCTCGCCGGACGATCGCGAGTTCTACGTCGCCTCGACGACCACCAAACGGATCGTCGCCTTTGCCCGTAACAACACGAGCAAGCCGTTGCGCGTGGCACAGCTGAAAGAATTCGGACCCGACAATGTCCGGTGGACCAGCGACAACCGTCTGATTACCGCCGGCATGATCGACGACGAGCCGTCGTGCGGCGGTCCGCCGAAGGACGAGAAGGGCATCCAGTGCCCTCGTGGCTATGTCGTGGCTACGATCGATCCGAAGACCATGGCGGTGACCGAAATCGCACGAGGGCCCGCGACCCCGGCGTTTACTGGAACGGCGATCGCGATGGTGTCCAATGGCGAATTGTGGTTGGGATCGTTCAACGCCGATCGACTGGCCTATCGGGCGCTCAAGCCGTAGCGTGTCACTGGTAAGGCGGGTCCCAGGAACAGGACCCGCCCCACATCTGCTGCCCTATCTACGATAAGTTTGCGGCGCGCCCTGATACTCGTCTCGGGAGATCACGCCGTCACCGTTTTTGTCCTGACGGTCGAAGCTGGTATGTGACCACGGCCACTCCTCCAGCCGGATTCGTCCGTCGCGGTTCATGTCGATCGCCGTGAAGTTGTTCGCGTTCCCGTTGTTCGTGGTATTGAACTCCCCACGCGCCAACCGACGGTCATTGTTGGTGTCCAGGCGGTCGAACGCATTCTGGCCGCCGTCCCATTCGTTCCTCTCGATATATCCGTTTCCGTTGATGTCCAGGTAGTCGAAGCGGTCGTCGTTCGCGACCTCATCGTCCTGGCCGTTCCGGTTGCCGCGCCGCTGCGCGATGACGCTGACTTCATCACCCGACAGCCGGCCGTCGTTGTTCCAGTCGTAGTTCTCGAATGTGCGCGGATTGCCGCGCCACTCATTGCGATCGATCGCGCCGTCGTTGTTGGTATCCATCCGCCGGAAGCGCATACCGTTGCCGTTCCCGTTACGAGGCAAGGCACTGCTCTGCTGATCCGGCCGCTCGCCGTTCGCGCAGAAACGAACGCTCGAACCCGGAACGGTCCAATCGCCAAACTGCTGGCGGTATTCCGGCGAGTCCACGATCTGGTCGATCACCGGCTGTGGGCCGCGCCGCGCCAGCAGATTGACCGCGTTCCGCTGGCCTTCGGCATCGGGGCCACGGTTCAAGAGATGCCGATAGATGTCGACCACCATTTGCTCACGAGCCTGGTTGCCAAATCGCTGCAGATGCTCCGGCGACTTGGCGATGCCGCGAACGATCTCCCGAACGGTCGTGCCATTGTTCAAGCGATCTACCCACACCGAGGCGCCGGCGTCAGCCGACCGCTCGAGCACCTGGCGGTACACCTGTTCGATGACCTGCCGCGCATCCGTCGTGCACGGCTGCTGGGCAACCGCGAGCGAAGGGACAACGGTAAGCGCGCTGACGAATACTGCTACACGCCACATGACATCCTCCTGAGTTCACTCCACACACTGCGTGTGCGAACAGCGCTGCACGTCCACCGGAGGATGGTGCAAGGGCGGTACCCTCAGCCATTGCATCTAAAGTGCTGTTTATAGCGAACAAAATGCGGTTGAGGCTTGCAGCCGGGGTGCGCTGTTGCTACTCTCGCGTAACCCCTCGCCCTCACACATCATGACCTCAACGTTTGGTGAGCGGCTCCGATTGCATCGCGAAGAGCGACAGATCTCGCTTGCCGCGGTCTCGGAGCAGACCAAGATCAAGCTGTCGTTGCTCGAAGCGTTGGAGCGCGACGACCTCTCACATTGGCCGCTTGGATTATTCGGTCGGTCCTACATCCGTTCCTACGCGCAGGCGATCGGACTCGACCCGACGGCCACACTCCGCGAATTCCTGGCTCGTCATGCGGGATCAACGGAAGCCATTGCCGCGGACCTCGCGGAGGTCCGTTCCCTCGCGCCTGAAA
>DATCXH010000213.1:0-9606 GCA_036565925.1 Vicinamibacterales bacterium | reverse complement strand
GCCGGACGCAAGCTGCCGCTCGCGATCCTGCCACTCGGCACTGCTAACAACATTGCCAGGAGTCTGAACAGCGACGGTCCGCTCGATATGCTCGTCGATGCATGGCGGCGCTCGACGCCGCAGTCGCTTGACCTCGGGTTCGCGCGCGGCGAGTGGGGCCAGCGCATCTTCTTCGAATCCGTCGGCGCGGGACTTATCCCGGCAGGCATCGCCGCAGCCAAGGCGCAAGAGGAAGGCGAGGGTGACGGTTCGGCCACGGTCAAGCCTGAGGACGCGGTCGCGACCTTTCGCGACGCGCTCGCCCGCCTCGAATCGCAGCGATGGACGATCGCAATCGACGGCGAAGAGCAGGTCGGCGACTTCCTGCTCGTGGAGGTGCTGAACATCCCCTCGATCGGACCAAATCTCGTGCTGTCAGAGGAAGCCGATCCGAGCGATGGATTGTTCTCGGTCGTCATCGCGACTGAGGAGCATCGCGGCGTGCTCGACGACTACCTCGCCCATCGGATCAGGGGCGGAGAACAATCGCTCTCGATGCCGCCACGTCATGCACGGCGTGTCGAGATTCGCGGCTCAACCACAGTGCACGTGGACGACCAACTTCTCGACACACACTCCCCACAAACGGTATCGATGGCGATTGAAGCCGGCGCCCTCCAGTTCCTTCCGGGTCCCTCGTCTGCGCGCTGACAGGGTGGCGATGGAAACAGCACTCGAGATGGAAGCCGAACCTGGTCAGGATGTCTGCGACGACGGGTGACTCCGTGCCGCGGCCGAGACGACCGCAATGAGTTGATCAGGGTCGACCGGCTTCGCCACATGCCAGCCGTAGCCGGCTTTTAATGCGCGCGCGCGGTCGCGCGAGCTGACATACGCGGTCACCGCAACCGCCGGAACAACCGCTTCCGTTGACGGCAGCGCTCGCACCGCCTCGATCAACGCGTATCCGTCCTGGTCAGGCATACCGATGTCGGCGAGCAGCACGTCGGTCGGATGCCGCCGCAGGAGCTCGAGCGCTTCACCCGCAGACGAGGCCGCGGTGACATTCGCGCCCTGAACTTCGAGCAGCGCGCGCAGCACGTCGCGCGTATCGGGCTCATCGTCGACGAGCAGCACGCGCAGACCGGCGAGCGCAGTGCCGCGCGGCTCCGGCGTCTGATTTGTGCTCGGACGTGTGCGTACTTCACGAATCGGCAGTTGAACCGTGAACGTCGCGCCAAGGCCCTCACCCGCACTTTCGGCAGAGACGGAACCGCCATGCGCTTCGGTGAGGTGGCGTACGATCGCCAACCCCAATCCGAGACCACCGTGCCTACGCGCCGCGCTGCCGTCGGCCTGACGGAAGCGTTCGAAGACATGGCGCAGGAAATCCTGACGGATCCCTTGGCCGGTGTCGGTCACGACCACTGACGCGCTCGTGTCAGTGGTACGCAGTTCGATCTCGACATGGCCACCTCTGGGTGTGAACTTCACCGCGTTGGTCAACAAGTTCCAGAGAATCTGCCGCAGCCGATCGACGTCACCCATAACGATGACCTGTCGATCGGGATCGGCGGCTACGCGGAACGACAGACCCTTCGCCGCGCTGGCCGGACGGACAGTATCCGCCGCGACCATCACAACCGTCGTGAGATCGACTTCGTCACCCTTGATGTGCAACTTCCCAGCGACGATGCGCGAGACATCGAGCAAATCGTCAACGAGCTGGGCCTGGGTGCGCACGTTGCGCTCCAGCGTTTCGAGCGCGCGCCGCTGCGTCTCTGGCGGCAGTACGTTGGCGCGGAGCATGTGGGCCCAGCCAAGCATGGCATTCAAGGGCGTACGCAACTCGTGCGACAGCGTGGCGATGAACTCGTCCTTTGCCCGATTCGCCTCCTGCGCTTCCTTGTAAAGGCTCGCGTTGTCGAGCGCCAGTGCTGCCCACGCGGCAATTCCGCTCGCCAGCTGTTCGTGCTTGGGCCTGAACACACCGGCACGTGTATGGCCAAAGCAAACGCCGCCGCGCACGTCCCCGGTTCGCGATACGACAGGGACCGAGAGATAGCTGCGAACGAGCAGATCGTGTGGCAGCCATCGCCGATCGATCTCGTGTGTATCAGACTCGCCGGACAGCAGATCGTCGATGCGCACGACTGCCGGACGTCGGTGAAAGTCGTCGGCGGCGTCCGCCGAACTGGCGAAAGCACCCGGCGCGATCCCTGACACGGCTCGATGTTCGTGGGTGTTGCCCTCGTCGTCCACGACGGAGAAGAAGAAGACGCCCCACTGCGCGGAGGTCAGCGCGGTCGCGGCATCAATTGCGGCTTGAATCAGCGTGTCGGGATCGAGCTCTGAGGCCAGCGCCGCACCAACACGCGACAGCGTCTCTCGCGTGTGTACTTCTTCGATGACCGCTTCTTCGGCTTTGCGACGCTCGGTGATGTCGATCGCGCTCCCGACGAATCCGAGGAACTCGCCGTCGGTGCCGATACGCGGCTGCCCCGCGATAATCGTCCATCGCGAGTCGCCGTCCGGCTGCGACAGACGACACTCGAAATGAAACGGACGACGCTGATCCGTGGCTTCGAAAACCGCATCGGCTGCGCTGTCGCGATCGTCGGGATGCAGCACCTTCAACCAGCCCAGACCAAGGGCGTTCTCCGGCTCCTGACCAGTGAGCTCGTACCACTGGCGGCTCAAGAAGGTCCACGCAGCCGTGGGATCGCTGATCCACAGCATCGCGGGCGCCGAATCGGCCATCTCATGGAACAGTGCCTCGCTGTCGCGACGTGCCTGCTCGGCGAGCTTCTGCAATGTGATGTCGGTGAGCGTGACGAGCACGCTGTCGGCAGGCTCGCTGGGCGGCGGGAATGTGATGCTGACCAGGACATCCACTCGATCGCCATGCAGGGTCCGCAACACCGATTCCGCCTCGAACCCCGTATGTCCTTCGGCAAGAGACACGAGTTCCTGCGCAAAGATGTCGCGTGCTTCCGGCGTGTAGACCGTGCTCAGCGAGGCGAGCAGGGCGCGCTTGTCGATCGCGCCGAACATGCGCAACGTCGTCTCGTTGACATCGACGACGCGGACCAGTCCCATGCATCGCTTGACTTCGTCGGGGTGGTCGGCGAAGTAGGTGGCAAAGTCGCGGACGCCAGACGCCCGCAGCTCATCGAGCGCGGCTCGAACGGCGGTGAAGTCTTCATCCCAGATCGACCCCCCCGCCGCTTCGAAAATGCGCTGGTAGCGGCGGCGGCTGCGCGAGAGCGCTTCGTCGGCAAGGCGGCGCTCGGTGATATCGCGCGCCACGTTCGACGCACCGACAATCCGTCCATCCGCGGCCTTGATCGGAGAGATCGCCATCGACACATCGACGAGACGCCCGTCTTTCGCGCGACGAACAGTCTCGAAATGGTCGATCGTTTCGCCGTGCCGCAGACGCGTGAGCACCTCGGATTCTTCGTGGAGACGATCCGGTGGAGTGATGAGCGAGATGTGCTGCCCGACCGCTTCTTCGGCGGTGTAGCCGAACACCCGCTCGGCACCGATGTTCCACGACTCGATGAGGCCGTCCAGCGTCTTGCTGAGAATCGCATCGGTGGACGACACGACGATCGCAGCCAGGCGGGCGCGATGAAGTGCCGCGTCCGAATCGACAGCGTTCTCGACGAACGTGCTCATCGCGGCGATGGTCAGCCCGCTCGAGTCGGTGATCGGGGTCGAGGTAACCGAGGCCGTGATCGATGCACCGTCCTGGCGCTCGATCACCACCGCCACATCGCGGACAGCCTGTCCAGTGCGAATCACCTGCGCAGCGGGGGCGCGCTGAAGATCGGCGGGAGTCGGCGCGCGACCCCACAGAGCCATCGCCCGCTGATTGAAGCGGACGACGCGACCATCGCGGTCGGTGAGGCACAACGCCACAGGCAAGGCATCGATCGCCTGCCTATCGAGCGTATCGACAGAGAGCTCGAAGTTCACAATCTGACTTTCTTGCGCTCAACCCTCAAGGATGGCAAAGCTCGGTTCGATTGGGTAAGCCCTACTGTCCCTGCTACATCTATGCCGGAGTTTTACTGGCGCAGGCTTTGGTGGGTTGCTCGCCGAAGGCGGACGCCAAGCAAGCGGTGTGTAAGCCGTAGCTCGCGCGCAGCGCGAGCGAAGGCTGGCGGAGAGGGTGGGATTCGAACCCACGTGCCGGTTACCCGACAAGACGCTTTCGAGGCGCCCCCGTTACGACCACTTCGGTACCTCTCCGTGCGGGTCGTGCAGAATGCGAACAGGACATTATACCTGTAGGCCGAAGGCCTTTAGTCCCGAGGGCGGCGGCTTATCCCACGGGGCGAGGCATGGAATCGGCGCTACTGTGGAATCTTTTGGAATGTCTGAGTAATGAACACCGCCGAGATGGTAGCTGACGACACACCCCGAGGGCCCGGATTGAGAGACCCGGAATCGCCGTGACGGCGGCGGATCACCGAGCGGCCATTCAACTCGTACCGACGACGCACTCAGGCCGCGTCGAGCCGTCCAACCAGAAACGACGCGAGGACATCCTCCGGATCGACGGCGACCGTGCGGTGAGCGGCGCAGATTCGCCGCAGATCCGCAGCGTTCTGCGGATCTCCAAAATGCCCCGCTGTGTAACCGCACAGCAGAGTAAATCGGTGACGGGTCGCGAGATCGTTCCAGAGTTCTTCGAGCTCGAGCGCGGCTCTGTAATTGCCCTGGGCCGCCAGCACATCGACGAGCTCGCCGTAGATGCGCACCGATCGGCCGAAGGCGGCCTGGCCCTCGACGAGGGCTTCAACCGTCGCAGCGAACAGCCGCGGATGCGGCCTGTCCGCGACCATGAACTTCTTCAAGGTGTCATGAGTGTCGCGCACGATGATGCGCCCAAAGCGCACCGCGTCATCAGCCGCACAGCCGAGGAGCGCAAGGCGCATCGTTACGGCGTTCCATCGCTCTCCATCCATCAGGACGAGGATCTGCTCGCCTTTCCAGAAGCCTTCACGAACAAACTGAGCCACGCCCTCGATGATGGACTGTTCCGAGTCGAACAGTTGCACCAGGTGTGCAGTGGCGGTTTCACTCGGGCGGACGGCGCTGGCAGGCATCTGCATGACTCTTACCGTGGCCTTGTCCATGCATTACCCCTGCCGGATCGCTTGCCTGACCCTGAGGAGAACATTGCCATGGTGACCACGGCTCCTCCGATGGCCGTGTGTCTGACGCTGACGCGCGCCATCAGCCAAACCCGTACAGTCGAGGAGATCTGCGACATCGCGCTTCACGCGCTTGCCGATGGCCTGGGACTGGCTCGTTCATCGATTCTGCTGTTCGACGACAACGGCGTCATGCGCTTTGCGGCATGGCGAGGTATTTCCGCCGACTATCGCGCTGCGGTTGAGGGTCACACGCCGTGGCGCCCAGACACCACACATCCCGAACCGCTCGTCATCCCCGACGTCACACTCGAGCCCTCGCTTGCCTCGTTCTTGCCGGTGATCCAGGCGGAGCGCATCGCGGCGATGGCGTTCATTCCGCTCGTCAGCCTCGGTCGCGTGCTCGGCACGTTCATGCTGTATTACGACGAACCGCATGCACTCAGCAGCGACGACCTGCAACTGGCCAGCTTGATCGGCTGGCAGGTGGCATTCGCCGTCGAGCGTACTCGCGCCGAAGCGCAAGCGCGACGGAGTGAGGCCGCAGCGGAAGAAGCGAGCCGACTGAAAGACGAATTTCTCGCCACACTGTCACACGAGCTGCGCACGCCGTTGAACGCGATCCTTGGTTGGGTGCAGATGCTGCAAGCCGGCGTGGTCTCTCCGGAGCGATTGCGTCACGCCATCGACGTCATCGGGCGAAACACGAACCTGCAGGCGCGCCTGATCGAAGACATCCTCGATGTGTCGCGCATCATCAGCGGCAAGCTGGAGATCGAGCGTGCACCGGTACTGCTCTCGCCGCTCATCGACACGGTCGTCAGCGGCGCCATGCCGGCGGCGCACGCCAAGAACATCGAGCTGGTCAAGAGCGCGCCGATTGATCTTCCGGTAATTGATGGCGATGCCAAACGGCTGCACCAGGTGCTCGGCAATGTCTTGTCGAACGCGGTGAAGTTCACCCCCTCCGGCGGCCGCATCGACGTCCGCTGCGCGTATGAGGATGAGGCCATCCTCATCGAGGTGCAGGACTCTGGCGTCGGCATTCCTTCCGAGTTCCTTCCGTATGTCTTCGATCGCTTCCGTCAGGCAGACAGTCGCGCGGTCCGGCGTCATGGTGGACTCGGCCTCGGACTCGCGATCGCTCGCCACCTGATCGAGCAGCACGACGGGGATATTCACGCGACAAGTGATGGGTCGGGATTGGGCACGACGGTACACATTCGGCTGCCGACATCGGCCGACGCCGACGATGCCGGTACTCCCGCGTCTGTGCCGATTGAGTTCGACCAGGACTTTCGCATGCACGGCACGACGGTGCTCGTTGTCGACGATCAACAGGATTCGTGCGAGTTGCTCGCCTCGTTGTTCGAGCGTCACGGCGCACGCGTCGTGCAATGCGACAGCGCCGAGTCGGCGCTCGGCGTGCTGACCGACGTCGAGGCCAACCTGCTGATCGCCGACATCGCGATGCCCGACATCGACGGCTATGAGCTGATCCGACGGGTTCGCACCACGCACCCTGCGCTTCCGGCGATCGCAGTCAGTGCCTACGCCCGTCCGCAGGACCGGCGACGCGCGCTGACCGCCGGTTTCGACGGCTACTGCGCCAAGCCAGTCGAGGCGCCTCAACTGTTGCGCGCGGTCCGAACTGTGATGACGTCACCTTTTCGCTGATCGTCACTCTGAATGGGCAGGAGAAAGCCATGCGTCCTGTCCATGCCCGTTCCGCGACATTCGCCATCGCCGTCGCAGTGGCGCTTTTCGCGCTGACCTTTACATTCCAGGTTTCCACCCGCGCGCAGAGTGCGGATGCGCGCAACGGCCGCGAAATCTTCCGCTTCGACACGTTCGGTGACGAGCAGTTGTGGACTACCAAACTGCGGATGCACGAAGTCATTCAAGGCGTCGATCCGGCGACCGCGCTCGGCGTCGGGCTCAAAGTCGATGTCGACGCGCTGCCCGCCGAGATCATCGCCGGGTTGCGCAATGACACGATCGATCTCATGGATCCGGCAATCACCGTGGCACTGCTCAAGCTGAACGCCGTAGTCGGCGTGAAGGGGCAGGTGAACGACGACAATGTGCTGACCAGCGTCGGCATCACCTGCGCGCTCTGTCATTCCACGGTCGACGACTCGTTGGCGCCGGGAATCGGACATCGGCGTGACGGATGGGCCAATCGCGATCTGAACGTCGGCGCCATCCTCGCGCTCTCACCGGCGCCCGAGTTCACCGAGGATCTCAAGGGCGAGTTCATGGAATGGGGTCCTGGCCGATACGATCCCCGTCACCACGCGTTCGACGGCATGAACTTCATCTCACTCAATACCCCGACGCTGCCAATCGAGATTCCATCGATCTTCGGACTGCGCGGCGTCGGCTTCGAAACCTACACGGGCGATGGTCCGATCTCGTACTGGAACGCGTATGTTGGCATCGGGCAGATGGGCGGAAAGGGTAACTTCACCGATGAACGAATCGGTCTGGTGATTCATCAGTCACCCGATCTCGTGACACCGAAGCTCGGTGATCTGCTCGCCTATCAGTTGTCGCTGCGCACACCTGACCCACCTAAAGAGAGCTTCGATCGTCAGGCCGCCAATCGCGGACGCCGTCTGTTCCGCAACGAGGCGGGGTGCGCAAACTGTCACCAGGGACCGACGTTCACAGATGTGTTGAACGGTGCGTCGCGTGACGTGCCACTGCTGCACGATGCCAATGAAATCGGCACCGAACCCAACTACGCCGAGAGGAGTGCCACGAAGCGCTATCGCACGACCCCGCTGCGTGGTCTGTGGCAACACCCGCCGTACTTCCACGACGGCAGCGCTCCGGATCTTCCCGCGGTCGTCGAGCACTACAATCAGCGGTTCGGATTGAACCTGAACGCACAGCAGAAGAGCGATCTGGTCGAGTACTTGAAGACGCTCTGACGTAGGATCCGCAGCATGGCCATCGCCGTGCTGCGATTACCCGACGGACGGGTGCGGCCGATCTGGCGGTTTCTGATCGCCGCAATCCTCGCGTTTGCGTGCTGGCTGGGCGTTGGGTTGCTCCTTCGCCCTCCCTCGATCATCGGCGGCCGTGCGTTGATCGCGTTCGCGATCGTCGCTGCGGTCAACGTGAGCATCTTCTATGCGTTGAGCCTGACGCTCGATCGGGCGACGCGGCCGATGGCCTACATCGGCTTCGCAACACATGTCCCGGTCGCGCGCTTGCTCACGATCGGATTCGCCTTTGGCGCAGCGATGGTGTCGCTCGCGGTTCTCGTGATCGCGATCGGTGGGACAACTTCGTTCCGCTGGCGTATGGACGGCGTCATGCTGCAAGCGGCTGCCCTGCAGTTGGCCGTGTTTCCGGTCGCCGCTCTGCACGAAGAGCTCCTGTTCCGCGGTTATCCGTTTCAGCGGCTGACTGAATCGATCGGTGCGTGGCCCGCAATCATCGTCCTCTCGGTGCTCTTCGCGGTGCCGCACCTGTTCAACCCGAACTCGACAATTTACGCAGCGTTCAACACGGCCGCAGTCGGCTCCTTGCTCGGGGCGTCGTACCTCCTCACCCGTTCTCTCTGGCTGCCCTGGGGCATCCATTGGGGATGGAATCTGGTGCTCGCTGTCGCGTACGGCCTGAGCGTGAGCGGATTCGATACCGACGGACCAGTGGACGGGGCGGTGATGGGACCTGAGTGGCTGACCGGCGGCGCGTACGGCATCGAGGGCGGTGCGAGCGGCAGCATCGCCATCGTCGTGGGATTCGCCGTGCTGCTCTGGATCGTGCGACGGCCTGCGCTGATCGGTACGCCGGCGTCGCCGCCGTTGACGTACGTCATCGCGTCGTCTTCGTCTTCCGTGCCTTCTTCACCGTCCGAGTCTTCCTCACGGTCGGAGTCTTCTTCGCGATCGGTGCCTTCTGACTGACTCTGCGTCGCCCGGGCACTCTGCCGATGCGCGGGTCACGGGCCATTACCAATTCGCACGCGTGCAGTGCGGATTCCTCGAAGTCGCTCGCGTCGGCCGGCAGCAACTGCCAACTCGTCATCGGGGTGCCGAATATTCGAATCGATCGCATGTGGGCGAATTCGCGGCGCAGACTGTCGTGGTGCTCGGGACCGGTGGCCAGCCACACGCCGTTATCGTCGGGATGGTCGCGATGATCGCGCAGGATCAGCACGATCTTCTCTTTTACGTACACGGCCAGACACCCAAACATCGGCTTGGTGACGGGGTTCATCGGCTCGAGCGCGTCGAGCACGAATTCGTGCGGCACACGCGATCGCGACTTGCCGCGCAGAAACGTGTCGGTGCTTGGTCTCGTTTCTGTGCGAGCGATTCGCTTCTTCATTTCGGTGCGAGGCGCGGGGGCCGTTTGCCTTGCCGCACGGCGCCGGCAATAGGCACGTAGTCGAGCTCGAGGCCACTGTCCACGCAGCGCAGCATGAGACCGCCTCGGCTCATGTCAC
>DATCXH010000697.1:0-3332 GCA_036565925.1 Vicinamibacterales bacterium | reverse complement strand
GCGGGCCGACGATGACCTTCGGATCGTTGGACGTCACCCAGCGGAACGCCCCCATTTGCACCCCGCAGCCCATCGCCTTCAGCCGATTGAGCAGGTCGGGGGTGACCTCCGGAACGTGATGCACCATCCAACGCAGCTTGGTGATGTCGTACTTCTTATTGACCTCTTCGTACGCCTCGACAACCTGCTGAAGCCCGGCGAGATTTTGCACACTGTTCTCGTTGCGCCAGCCAGCCTCGGCGACCAGGCGTTGGGCCTCGCGCCAGACCGCGCCGGCGCCGAGCGGCGCCGCCCATTCGCCGATCGAGCCGGTCATCATCATGTCGTCGCCGAAGAACTGGAACTGATTCCTCAGTCGCTCCTTCAGCTCCGGCAGCGCCGGGTCAGTCTGGTTCTGCAGGAAGTTCATCTGCAGCCGGACGATCGTCTTTCCCTCGCGATGCAGCGCGAGCCAACTGTCATACATCCGATACTGATCGAGGTTCGACAGGATCTGGTTCGGATGCAGCGGTCCGGGTGTGGGGAAGAGCACTTCGTCGAGATGGGCCGTCAAACCCACGGCCGCTGAATAGGCCATCGCGTCGACTGTGCTGCGCCGCTTGTCCTCGAACGTCTGCATGCGGCGCAGATGAAACAGCGCGCTTGCGGAAGGGCCACCGCCGGCGAATCCCGCAGCGGCGATCTGCCCGTTGTCGGCGACGGCGACCTTCTTCATCTCCGGGTGCACCGGTGCGCCTGCGTCGAGGGCGTCGAAGATCTTCTTGCCGGCGCTGTTGGTGATGGCCGGGCCCGTGAACCGCTCGTAGAGCAGCACCGGCCGATCGGGCACGGCTTCGTCCAGTTCCTTCAGCGTCGGGTAACGATGCTCGGCCCACTGGTTCGTGTGCCAGCCGCCCATCGACGTGATCCACTGACCCTCAGGCACGCTCTTGCGGCGCGCGGCAAGCGCTTCCTGAATTTCGCGAATCGACGTCGTGTTCTCGAGAATCGTGTGATAGCCGGGCCGATTGGCCAGACTCACGATGTGGACGTGACCCTCGATGAGCCCCGGCACCACCGTGCGGCCCCGCAAATCGATGACCCGCGTATTGGCGGTGCGCGGTGGTGCGTTGTTACCCACACTGGCGATGCGGCCGTTGCGGATCGCGACTGCGCTGACCACGGAGTTGCGCGCATCGAGTGTGTGAATACGGCCGTTCACGAGATTGAGATCCTGCGCGGCGGCTGGTGCGGCGGACGTGGCCGGCGCGGCCTGTGGTGCCTGCGCCGACAGCAGCACGTCAGGTGCGCCAGCAGCGACGCCGATGCCCGCACCAGCGACAGTACCGATGAAGTTTCGCCGTGATGGTCGGTTGGGAGTCTTGTTCACGAGCGAAGTATAGTCTCAGGCCATCATGAACATCCCCGATCGCGTCAAGAGGTTGTTGTTGGCACCGGAGCCTGAGTGGTCGGTGATCGCCGCGGAACCCGCGACGCTGGGCGGCCTGATCACGGGATACGTGCTACCGATGGCAGCCCTGGCCGCGATCGGCTCACTCGTGGGGAGCGTGCTGTGGCTCGGGGGCGTCGGTCTCGGCATCGCACTTCGCATTGCTGTCGTCAGCGTGGTGACGTCGATCGTCGGCGTCGTGGTGTTATCGGTGGTGATTGACGCACTCGCTCCGACGTTTGGTGCGGCGAAGAACAGTGCGAACGCCGCGAAAGTCGCGGCGTACTCACCGACGGCGGCGTGGGTGGGTGGGTTCTTTCAGATCATCCCGTATCTCGGCGGTGTGATCGCGTTCATCGGCGCGATCTACTCGCTGTATCTGCTGTATCTCGGGTTGATGCGCGTGATGAAGAGCCCGTCCGACAAGGCCGTCGGCTACACGGTCGTCGTGGTCGTCGTTGCGATTGTGGTCGGATACGCGGCGAGCCTGGTCACTGCGGCGATTGGCTTTGGACCAGCGATGCGAATCTTGTAGTCCTTGACGAACCAAGGCCCAAGCACAAAGGACCAGGGATCAGCGTCAGTCACCAATTTCCGTCTGCGGTGGCTCCGGCAACCAATGGCTGGCGATGTAGCCGATTAGATACGCGCCGGTGCCGACGATCGTGCACGCATACGCGAGCTTGATTGGTACCGTCGCGCCAGGCATCTCGCTCACCAGTGAAGTCGTCAACAAAGCGCCGAATGTCCCGATCATGCGTCCGCCCACGTTGGCGGCGAAGCTCTCGCCCGTGCCGCGAAGATACACAGGGTAAACGCGCGGCAGGTAGTTCCCCCAGAAGCTCATTTGACCCACGGTCAGGAAGCCGACGAGCAGAATGCCCCATCGCGCCCAGTCCAGGCCTTGCGTCGGCGTCATGAAAAACACCGCCGGCAGCAGGAACATCCCGGGGATCTGAAATAACCACAACAGACGACGGCGACTGATGATGATTGCGGCGAGTGCGGCAAGCGCGACGCGTCCGGCCAGCCCGCCGATCTCCTGATAGACCTGCGTCACACTGATCTTCTGCTCCTGCTCGGTGCGGGGCAGCGAACGCACTTCCTCGAGGCCGGGAACGATGCGCGGCATCTGCTGGATCGCTCCGAACGCGATGCCATAGACGGCCGCCATCATGACGGTCGTGACGATGGTGGTGCGTCTGAATCGGGGTGTGAACAGCTCACCGAATCTCGGTCGTTTGAGCGTGCCCGCGCGCTTCTTTTCCTCCCACAGCGGCGATTCGGGAAGGAACGGACGAATCACCATCAGTGGGATCGCCGGAAAGAGTCCCGACATCAGTGTGTAGCGCCACGCCTCGTGACCTCCGAGGATTGGTGGCAACGACTGCGCGTGTGTGACGATCCAGTAGTAGGCGGCGGAGGCCATGATGCCCCCGAGCGATCCGAACGCCTGCGTGAAGCCGATCACGCGTTCGCGCTGCGCGCCGTTTGGAAACAGCTCGGCGAGCCAGGCCACCGCCGCAACGAACTCGACGCAGACACCGACGAAGGTGCAGCATCGCCAGAACAGCAGCCAGCCAACAGAGGTCGAGAAGCCTGCCGCCAAGGCAGAGAAGCCGTAGAGCAGGATGCTCCACACGAGCACACGCCGCCGACCGAAGACGTCAGTGAGATATCCACCGAGCAGACCAAAGATGCCGCCGGCGACTGCGGGCACGTACTGCATGTAGCCCACCCAGTCGTTGACCATGAGGCTGTTGGGCGCCACGCCCAGCAACTCAGACAGCGCCGGCCTGACGATCAACGGGAGCATCAGCAGTTCGTAGCTGTCGAAGGCGAACCCGAGGGCCGCGATCGCACAGATCAGCCACTGCAGTGGCGTGAGCCGCACTTTGGTCAT
>DATCXH010000082.1:0-2163 GCA_036565925.1 Vicinamibacterales bacterium | reverse complement strand
CGCAACACATCGCACCGGGCAACAAACCCTGGGTGCGACGTCCGACTCACGGGTCGACCGCTCGCAGAGGTATCATGCGTGGGCGCGCCGCATCCCGCGGGCCGCGCGACAGGGGAGGCCGAGGATGAACCGACGTCAGTTCCTTGCGACAACGACCGCCGGCGCACTCACGCAATGGCCACGTCGCGCGTCCGCGCAGGCCAAGAGCGGGACCGTGCGCGTCTGGGGCGAGCCCGGACCGTACGGCGCGGTGGCCGTGGACGGCATGAACGAGTGGGCGCAGAAGAACGCGCCGGGGCTGAAGTTCGCCATCGAGACCATCCCGTGGTCGGACGTCTATCCCAAGCTGATGACGGACCTCGCCGCCGGGCGTCCCGCGCACTGCATCAGCGTCGAATCGCCGATCGCCTTCCAGTTGATGGCCGAAGGGCTGCTGGAGCCCGTCGATGATCTCGTCGACAAGATCGGCCGCAACCGGCTGATCCCCGGCATCAAGTGGGAGTACTGGGGGGCGTGGAAGGGCAAGCAGTACGTGATTCCCGCGCACCATCAGTCGCATCTGCTCGTGGTCCGGACCGATGTCTTGAAGGACGCCGGGGTCACGAAGAGCCCGGCGGAGTGGAACTGGGCGGATCAGCTCGCGGCGGCGAAGGCGATCAAGGCGAAGGGCAAGGTATTCGGCATGAGCTTCGCCCTCGGCCGCACCATCGCCACCGACTACTACGTGATCAGCCTCCTGCACTCCGCCGGTGGCCGGATGTTCGACGCCGCCAACAAGTCGGAGGTCGTGTTCGACAGCCCGGCGGCGGTCGAGACGTTCGAGTACATCCTCGAGCTGTTCCCCACGATGCCGCCCGGCGCCGTCGGGTACACGTTCCTCGACGTCGTCGACTCGATGGCGAAGGGGCAGGCGGGGATGGCGTTCTACTGGGGGCGCGTCTTCGGGCGCGCGGCCGAGGTGGACAAGCAGGTCTTCGATACCATGGAGGCCTATCAGCACGCCGCGAACCCGAAGACCGGCAAGCGCCTGAACTGGAACGACTTCCAGGGGTGGCTCATTCCGAAGGACAACAACCCCTACATCGCCGAGATCAAGCAGGCGCTCGTGCACATCCAGACGAGCCGTGAGTGGCAGATCCGCTACGCGCAGTCGCTGGTGCCGAACGTCTCACCCGTCTTCCAGGACGTGGCGCAGGATGCGCGGTTGACCCAGCATCCGTTCTTCCAGACGAAGCGGCGGACGATCTTCGAGTACTACGTGGAGGCGCTGAAGCACGCGTCCAACTCCGGCAACGAGCTGCTGCAGGGCATCAGCCCGCTGGCGGGCATCGTGCACGGCCGCGCCATCATCGCGCAAGGCGTCCAGCGCATGCTGATCGACAAGCAGCCGGCCAAGGACGCGGTGAAGTGGACTCATCAGCAGCTCGAGCAGGTGCGTCGCGAGCACATCCGGCTCGTGATCTGACGGCGTGCGTCGCCGTCGGGAGCTCTCGGACCGGCAGCTCGGCGTGCTGTTCCTGCTGCCGTTCGCGGTGCTGTCCCTGGGGTTCGTCGTCTACCCGGCGCTCGATGCCATCCGTCTCGCGTTCCACAGCAAGCTGCCGTTCCGCAACTCGTTCACGTTCGTCGGCCTCGACAACTTTCGCTACCTGAGGGACGATCCTGTCTTCTGGGCCGCCGCGTGGCAGTCGTGCGTGTGGACGGGCGCGTCCATCGTGCTGCAGACGGTGTTCGGCGTCGCCATCGCGCTGCTGCTGCACCAGGCCGTGCGCGGCATCAACGTCTTCCGGGGACTCCTGCTGTTTCCCTACATGGTCCCGACGGTGGTCATCGCGCTGATCTGGCGCTGGATGTTCAACCCCGAGCTCGGGATCGTGAATGCCGTGCTCAAGGGGAGCGGCCTCGTGCGTGGCGAGGTGTACTGGCTGTCCGATCCGACGTGGGCGATGGTGTCGACGATCTTGCTCAACGTCTGGAAGTTCACGCCGTTCGTGGTCATCTGCGTCCTGGCCCGCCTGCAGACGATCCCGGTGGAGATCGTCGAGGCCGCGCAGGTCGACGGGGCCGGGGCGTGGCGGCGATTCCTGCACATCACGCTGCCCCAGCTGAAGGCCGTGCTGGCCGTGGTCGTGGTGTTCCGGACGATCTGGACGTTCAACAAGT
>DATCXH010000628.1:0-2883 GCA_036565925.1 Vicinamibacterales bacterium | reverse complement strand
CCGAGGGTAACGCGCCGATCGCCCCCAACGCCATGCTCGAGATCGATGGCACCGCCTACTACATGGCGCCGTGGAAGTTCATGAGCTTCGATGGCGTGCTGGACGAGATCCCCTGCGAGGTGTGGCGCTCCGTGTTCGAGGATCCGACCACGCGCCTGGACCGCGAGCAGGCCGACAAAATCTACAGCTGGTTCAACGAGAAATTCTCCGAGCTGTGGTGGCTGTACCCGAGCGAGGACGGCAGCGGCGAGATCAATCGCTACGTGATCTACAACAAGCTGATCAAGCGCTGGTACTTCGGCACGATCGAACGCACCGCGGCCGCTTCGCCCGGCCCGTCGTACGACCTGCCGTTCGCGTTCGACTCGAGCGGGCACCTGTTCCTGCACGAGAGCGGCGTGAACGATGATGAGGTGGCGATGGACGCGTTCATCGAGAGCCACGACCAGCAGCTGGGCGAAGGCAAGATCGAGCTGCAGATCTCCGAGGCAGTGCCGGACATGGTGCGGCAGGTCGGCGACATCCTGCTGTACCTGAAATCGAAGAAGCGGCCGAACTCAGCCAGCTACGTCGAGAAAGGCCCGTACACGATCACGACGTCCACGGAGACCAAGGGCGTCCGTATCAAGGGGCGGCAGATCGCTGTCCGCTACCGCAGCAACACGCTGGGCGCGGACTGGCGCCTGGGAGACTGGTCGTTCTACGAGCAACCTGACTCGGAGGGCTGATGGCGCGAGGCGCAGCGGTCCCCGACATTCAGTTCCAACGAGGCGACTCTGAGGACACCCGACTCGAGAAACTGCGCCGGCTCGCACAGGTGGTGCAGGATCTGTCGCGCACGCTCGGCCAGAGCCCGGCTTCTGGCGGCAACGGTGATAGCGAATTCACTATGACCGGCCCTGGCGTTCTCGGCCGGCTCGCGGGCACCGGCGCGGCGAACACGTTGAGCGGCACAGACGTCAACAGCCTGCTGCCGAACTTCAGCGCCACGCTCAAGGGCACGGTCCCCTCGCCGGGCACGCTCACGAACAACCGCTTCCTGCGCGATGACGGCGCATGGGTGACGGTGTCCCTGTCGCTGGGCGCGCTCGCAAATCCCACCGCCCTGGTCGGGCTGACCGCGGTGAACGGCAGCGCGGGCACGGCGATGCGCTCGGACGCTGCGCCGGCGCTTGATCAGGGGATCACCCCGACGTGGACCGGCAACCACCTGTGGGGCGACAACGTCGAGATCCTGCTGGGAGATGACGGCGACGTGTCGTTCGTTTTCGACGGCACTGACGCAGTCCTCACGAGCGCAGGCGACTTCGAGATCAACGGCGTGTCGTGGACCGCGGTCGCCACGCGGCGCGTCACGCGCGGCGCCACATTCACGACTGGTGACAGCGCGACAGCACTCACGACGCCGGTCAACGACGTCATGGTGCGCATCCCGTTCGCCTGCACGATCCGAAAGGTGACGGTGCTCACAGGCGGCGGGCCGGGCGACTGCGAGCTGGATATCTGGAGCGACACGTACGGCAACTTCCCGCCGACCGTGGTTGACAGCATCGTGGCCGCTGCCCCGCCGGTGATCACCGCGGACATCAAGTACGAGGATTCGACACTGACCGGGTGGGATACCGCAGTGGCGGCCGGTGATGTGCTGGTCTTCCACTTAGACTCGACGACCACTTTCCACACGATCTTCATCATTCTCGAGCTGGAACCCGTATGACGACCGCGACCTCCTCGACCCGCATCCGACACGACTCCGATGCCACTTTCCGAGAGTGGGGTCTCGAGTTCTCCACGAAACTTGCAGCGTGCGGCCTCGTGCAGACGTCCGATACGGGACAGATCAACTGGGTGACGGTCACGCGCCCCGGCGTGAGCACTAACGCCGGTTTCGAAATCTGGCGCTTCAACGACACTCAGCAGGGCACGTCGCCGATCTTCCTGCGCTTCGACTATGGCACCGGTGGTGGCGCGACGATACCGCGTATCCAGATGACGGTCGGATCGGGCACAAACGGGTCCGGGACGATCACCGCGACCGGATCGTTCACGATCACGAGCATCAACAACGCCAGCATCGAAACCAGCGATACGCTGCGCAATTCGTACTGGTGTCATGTGGACGGCGCGTTCACTTGGTGTCACAAGGTCGGCTCTACTGCCGTCACGATCGGCATGGTGGGCCGCACGGTCGATTCGGCGATGGCCGCCGATTCTGCTGGAGCGATGGTCGTGTTCCTCGCGACCAACGTTGTGACAGGCGCATGCATGAACTTCGTGGGTACCGATACGATCACGACGAAACGTTTGAGTGCCGCCGCCAATCAGCTCTGCCACTGGCCGCAGTCACCGGCGGCGTCGCTCGTCGGCAGCGACCAGCAGGCGGCAACCGTGTACGGCACGTTCCCACGCATGCGACCGATCCCGTGGATGGTCGGTGTCATCGATTCCGAATTCCCGACGGGCAACACGTTCTCGGACACGCCGGTCGGTTCGACGCCACACACGTATCTGGCCGGTCCCAACATCGCGTCCATGGACGCGGCCAGCGTCCTGAAGCCTGCGATCATTTTCGAGTAAAACCATGGCTGTGCTGAAACATCCGAACATCGACTGGAATAACGGTGCAACGGCGCCAGAGTCGATCGCGGAGCTGGTCGCAATCTCCAGCATTCTGGTATTTCCCGTGGCGAATACGCCGGTGACACTCCCGCACCCCGACGGCACCACGCTGATCGAGGCCGGCGCCGGGGCTACGCCGCACGGCTACGCCATGGAATGATAGTGCCGTCGGGAACTTTTCCGGGCCTGCGCTATCCTACCCTGCGAGTGTTCTTTCGCCCGGAACGAATACCGGATGCCTTTGTCCCCGCGAGGGGCTGGCTG
>DATCXH010000084.1:0-4161 GCA_036565925.1 Vicinamibacterales bacterium | reverse complement strand
TGGCGCGCGATCCAGCGATCGTCGTCTCGCTGCAATATCCTGGCGGCGAGATATCGTCCGTCCGGCCGCCGCCTTCGCTCGCTCCCAGCTCTGGCGGGCCAGTAAAGCCGGACACGACAGCCGAGGACGATGCCGCGGTCGGCGAGTTGAAGGTGCCGCTCATGCGAAGCCGCGCGGGCCAGTCCGTCGAGGACGTCCAGGCCCGCTTGCACGTGAGGCAGTCGAAGGCGCCGCTGCGGGCGCTCCTGCGCAGCGCCGACTCGTGGTTTCTGGCGACGGCGGCGGGCACAGGTCTCACTGCGCTCCTGCTCGCGGTGTGGGTATCGTCGCGGATCAGCCGGCCGCTGGCGGATCTGGCGGAGAAGACCGCGGTACTCGATCTCGATCGGCTTGATGTGCAGTTTGATGAGGGCGCCGATGAAGTCGGACGCCTGTCCCGGCTGCTCGGTGAGCTGACATCGCGGCTTCGCAGCAGCACCGCCCGCGTTCGTGAAGCGGAGCGCCGTGCGACGGTCGGCGACCTGGCCAGACAGGTCAATCACGACATCAAGAACGGCCTCATCCCGTTACGCAATGTGATGCGTCACCTCTCTGAAGTGCAGCGCGACGATCCCGCGGCGCTGACTGCGGTCTATGCCGAGCGGCGTCAGACCGTTGATTCCAGCATCGCGTATCTCGAAACGCTGGCGACGAGCTACGCGCGATTGTCACCACCGGCGAATCGGCGTCCGTGCGATCTCAATACATTGATCGCCGATGTGGCGAGTGCGGCGCAGGCCCGCGAGGCGTCGACCAGGGTCGAGGTCGAGACCGATCTCGCGGGCAATCTGCCGACGGTGATCGGCGATCCGATAGCCTTCCGTCGTATCCTCGAAAACCTTGTGGCGAACGCGGTGGACAGCCTCGAGTCGAAGCCCGGACGGATCACGATCTCGACTGCCTCGATGCAGTGCGACGGCGAGCCGGCGGTCCGCATGACGGTCGCCGACTCGGGACGCGGCATGACGAGCGAGGAAGCGGGCAAAATCTTCAATGACTTCTACACGACGAAAGAAGGCGGCACCGGGCTGGGCCTCTCGATCGTGCGGCGGCTGGTGATGGACGTGCAGGGCACAATCCGCGTCGAGAGCGCGCCAGGACGCGGCACTCGCATCATCATTGAGATTCCAGCTGGCAAACCACGGTCCGCCTAAGGGCGGACACTACATCTGATGACGACACAGGTTCTGGTAGTCGATGACGTTCCGGCGATGGCCGAGCAGTACGCCTACGATCTTCGCCGCGTCGGCAAGTACGCGACAGTCATCGCCAGCGGCGGCGAGGAAGCGCTGGACCTCCTCGGTCGCGAGCCGATCGATTGCGTGGTCCTCGATCTCGAGATGCCCGGTACGGACGGGTTCGAGGTGCTCCGGCGTTTGCGCCAGCGTGGCATCGACGTGCCGGTGATCGTCTACACGGGAACGGGCAGCTACGATCGTTGCGTGCAGGCTGTGCGACTCGGCGCGTATGGGTTCATCGACAAGGCCGAACCGATTGAGCGGCTGGTCCAGGAGATCGAGAACGCCGTCGCGCGCGGACGGATGGTGAGCGAGCTACGGACGCTGCGGTCACGGTTCGATGGCGACACGCCGTTAAT
The DNA here is from genome assembly GCA_036565925.1 of Vicinamibacterales bacterium. Classification (GTDB taxonomy): domain Bacteria; phylum Acidobacteriota; class Vicinamibacteria; order Vicinamibacterales; family UBA2999; genus Gp6-AA40. The sequence continues at coordinate 2,525 of DATCXH010000084.1, read as the reverse complement.
CGGCGACAGTGCCGCGATGCGCGCGCTGCGCGACGGCATCGCCCGTGTCGCGCCGATTCCAAGCAGCGTGTTGATCATCGGCGAAAGCGGGACCGGCAAAGAGCTCGTCGCACGCGAGCTGCATCGACTTGGACCGGGCGACAAGAATCCCCTGATCGCCGTGAACAGTGCGGCGCTTCCCGAGCAGCTCGTCGAGAGCGAGCTGTTCGGTCATGAACGGGGAGCGTTCACCGGCGCCGACCGTTTGCGCCGCGGTGCATTCGAGAACGCCGGCGCGGGCACGTTGTTTCTCGATGAAGTCGGCGAGCTGCCGTTGCCGTCGCAGGCCAAGCTGCTGCGAGTGCTCGAGGACCGGAAGGTCATGCGCGTGGGTGGCGATCGCGCGATCCCGATTGCCGCGCGGGTCATCGCGGCCACCAATCGAGAGCTCGAGCGCGAGGTCGAGGCCGGCCGCTTCCGGCAGGATCTGCTCTATCGCCTCAACGTGCACACGCTGCGCGTGCCGCCGCTCCGCGATCGGCTCTCAGACATTCCGGCGATCGTCGAGCATCTACTCCACAGCATTGCATCGCATCTGCGTATGCGACCGAAGACGATCGCCCAGGATGCCATAGCCCTGTTGAGTGCGTATGACTGGCGGAAGAATAACGTGCGCGAGCTGCGGAACGTTCTCGAGCGCATGATGATCGCCTCGGATGGTGCGGTCATCACCGCCGCTGAAGTGCCGCCCGAGATTCGCGGCGAGGATCGCGACGAAGCCGCCGATCCGTCAGCGGCGCCGGGCAGCCTGAAAGCGATGAAAGCCCAGGCCGAACGACAGATCGTCGTCGCCGCACTGGAGAAGAATAACTGGCACGTCACGAAAACCGCCGAAGCCCTCGGCCTCGCCGACCACTCGAGTCTCCTAAAAATCATGCGTCGTCATGGCCTCCGTAGCGGCGGGTCTTAAGACCCGCCTGACACCTCGAACTCCCAATTCCCAACTTCCAACTACCAACCATTCCCAACTCCCAAGTCCCAACTCCCAAAGGGTTCAAAGCCTGACGGCGGCGCGACGATCAACTGCCGCCGTCGGCTTTACGAATTACCGTGGCAACAATCCGAACGAGTTCGTCGCTTTCCTTGATGACTGGATCGTGTTCGGCGGTCAGGAAATCACACCGTTGCAACATTCGCATGCGCAAGCGCACCTCCTTCAACTCACGAAGCGCGATTTTGCGTTTGGCCGCCTTGTCTCGGTTTCCGGTTCCGTCATCCGACTCCTCGTAGTTGGCGGGCGCCGAAGTGCCTGCTTTCAAGATCTGTTCAGAAAGTTTGATCGCGACAGGCCCGCGAGTGTGCAGATACTGCACGAGGCGAATGACGAGGCAGCCGAATTCGAATAAACGCTCGCGCAAATCGTAGGGCTTCTTCGGGTTCCAATCAGTCCTCTCCATATTCGATTGCATCGCAAGTGCCACTCCGTTGAGAGTTCCTGGTGGCGAGCCGTGGGTTGAGAGTTGAAGTTGGGAGTTGGAGGTTGGCAGTTGGGAGTGGTTGGACGTTGGGCGTTGGGAGTTGACGCCGTGTCCGCGCGGCCGGCCGCCGTGTGGGCCCGAACACGGGAAACGCATTCGCTGCTGCACCCTTCTGCACTGGACTTTCCGACAACCCATGCCCAGCCCGCAACTTAGCGGCCCATACCCTTTGGCAATCCGCATGGCGGACGTCTTGCCCATATGGCTCCCGGATAGCGGCCGCACAAACGGCCGCATTGAGGAGAAGGCATATGAGACCCAACGGAAAAGTCGCGGCGGCTGTCGCGCTCGCGTGTGCGGTGGTCGGCTGCAGTAAGCGCGATTCACAGAAGACGAAGCCAGAGCAGCTACAGCCCAAGGCGGAAGAAGCATGGAGCCCAGGGCCGAAGGCGATCGACGGCGAAGGCTACCTGGGCACACCGTCGCCGAAGGTGAGTGGACCGGTGTCGTTCGCCGACGGCGAGGCCGCCTACCAGTCGAAGAACTACGGTGAGGCGACCAGACTCTTCGAGCAGTACACCCTGCGTCGTCCGGACAACCCATGGGGCCACTACATGCTCGGACTGTCGGCGTGGAAGAGCGGCGATCTCGTGAAGAGCGAGGAGTCGTTCGAGACGGCACTGCGCATTGACCCGAAGCACATGAAGAGCCTCGTGAACGTGAGCCGCGTCCTCATCGACCAGAAGCGATATGACGACGCGATCGCGAAGCTGACGACGGCCGCCGAGGTCGATCCGGAGTCAGCGACCGTGCCACGGCTGATGGCTCGCGCACACAGCGCGAAGGGCGAGTTCGAGCCGGCGGTTGATGCGTACCGACGTGCCATCGCGCTGGATGGAAGCGATGCGTGGTCGATGAATAATCTGGGCCTGCTGTATCTCGAGCGTGGGTTCGTCGAGGACGCGCTGCCGTATCTGGCCAAGGCTGTCCAGATGAACGAGAAGGTTGCTGCGTTCCAGAACAACCTCGGTATGGCGCTCGAGCACCAGGGACGTTTCGTGGCGGCGG
>DATCXH010000677.1:0-2240 GCA_036565925.1 Vicinamibacterales bacterium | reverse complement strand
CGGCCCGTTGATGCGCTGCTGGCCAATGCCGGACACGGGCTGGGACACGCCTTTCTCGACCAGGACTTCGAGGACGCCCGTCATGTGATCGACACGAACATCACCGGCACGATTTACCTCGTGCAGCTCGTCGGTCGAACGATGCGCAGCCGTGGCAAGGGACGCATCCTACTGACCGGTTCAATCGCGGGCTTCATGCCGGGCACCTACACCGCTGTCTACAACGGCACCAAGGCGTTCATCGATTCGTTCTCCTTTGCCTTGCGCGCCGAACTGAAAGACACCGGCGTGACTGTCACGTGTCTGATGCCAGGCGCGACGGAGACGGACTTCTTCGAGCGCGCGGACATGCTGGACACGAAAGTCGGCCAGGATCCGAAGGACGACCCGGCGGATGTGGCGCGTGTGGGTTTCGACGCCATGATGCGGGGCGACGGCGACGTCGTCAGTGGGTGGAAGAACAAGCTGCAAACGGCGATGGCGAATGTCACCCCCGCAGGCGTGCTTGCCGAACAGCATCGCAAGATGGCCGAGCCCGGGTCCGCCAAGAAGGCCAAGCGCTAGGGGCGGCATGTTCGATGACGCGACGGGCGGTAGCAGGTGGCACAGCTCGGTCAGGTCGGGCAGCGACGGTGCCGGTGTCCGGCACCGCGTTGCTGCTGATTGACGTCATCAATGACCTGGCCTTCAATGGATCCGACGTCTTAGTCGCCCAGGCGGAGCCGATGGCCCTCCGCCTGTCGGCGCTGAAGCGCCGCGCCACCGCCGCCGGCATTCCCGCGATCTACATTAACGACAACTTCGGACAGTGGCGGTCGGACTTTCGCCAGACGGTGGCGCACTGTACGTCCCGCTCCTCGCCCGGCCGGCGCGTGTCCCGTCGGCTGCGGCCGACGAGGCGAGACTACTTCGTCCTGAAACCGAAGCACTCCGGCTTCTTCGACACGACGCTTGACACCCTGCTGGAGACGCTGCGCATTCGTCGCGTCATCCTGACCGGGATCGCGGGCAACATCTGTGTCCTCTTCACGGCGAACGATGCGTATATGCGCGACCTCAAGATCTTTGCCCCGGCCGACTGCATCGTCTCGAACACGGCGGCTGATAACGACCATGCCCTTCGACAAATCGCCGTCGTCCTCAAGGGCAACGTCACCACGTCGACCGCGCTGCGCTTCCACGGGAAGTGGCGCGGCGAGAAGGCAGCGGCGGCGTGAACCGGACACGACGCGCTCGAGTCGAGACGTTGGTGCGAACCGTGTTCGGGTTGTCGGCCCTCCGTCCCGGTCAACAGGCGGTCATCGACGCCGTCCTGTCGAAGCAACACACTCTGGCGATCATGCCGACGGGGGCAGGCAAGTCGCTGTGCTACCAGCTGCCCGCGATGCTGTTGCCCGGGATGACCGTGGTGATCTCGCCGTTGATCGCCTTGATGCGCGACCAGGCTGAGAAGGTCACGGCGCTCGGCCTGGACGCGGTCGAGGTCAACAGCGCGATTCCCGCAGCTGACAAGCACCAGGCGCGCGCAAAGGTTCGACGTCGCGCCGTGGAATTCGTCTTCACAACACCGGAACAGCTCGCCTCACCAGATCTCCAAAGGCAGCTCGCCGGTGGTGCCGTCGATCTCGTCGTGATCGACGAGGCGCATTGCATCAGCCAGTGGGGGCACGATTTCCGCCCAGCGTATCTGGACGCGCTGTCGGCGTTCCGTCGACTCGGATCGCCCACGGTCCTCGCACTCACGGCGACGGCGACGCCGGACGTCATCGCCGACATCACTGCGCAGCTCGGCGTCGGTCCACTGCGCGTGATCAACACGGGGGCGTATCGACCGAACCTCTCGTATCAGGTCCGGCCGGTATCCAGCGATACCGACAAGCAGCGTCAGGTGCTGGCACTCGTACGCGAACGCAGCGGCGCGACCATCGTCTATGCGGCGACGGTCCGACATGTCGAGTCCCTGGGCCAGATGTTCCGCGCCGAAGGCATCCCCGTCGTGATCTATCACGGTCGGCAGCGCGCGCGTGACCGAGCCGAGGCGCAGGACGCCTTCATGACCGGCGCGGTGCCGATCATCATTGCCACCAATGCGTTTGGCATGGGTATCGACAAGCCCGACATTCGCACGGTCATCCACTACGACCTCCCGGCATCACTCGACGTTTACTACCAGGAATCCGGCCGCGCCGGCCGCGACGGGGATCCCGCCGACTGTGTGCTGCTCTTCCAGCGACGCGATC
>DATCXH010001064.1:0-7571 GCA_036565925.1 Vicinamibacterales bacterium | reverse complement strand
GGGTATTAACCAATCCACGAAACCCGGCACGCATCCTTCCCTGAAATCTGCCCTTAGTTCGGGCGGCGAGATTGCGCACGCGCGCACAACAGCTCATACAACATCCTCCACCCAAGGCTCGCGATGCGTGGGGTATCGTTGGGGGTACTTGCCTCGTCGCACACCTGCAGGACAAGCGCACACAATAACTTACGAGCGATTTCGAATCCGGCCCGGGGAGCCATCCAGGGACGTCCGTAGACGTCCACTGACGTCCAGCGCGTTAGCTCAAGCCTCACATTTATAAGCTGCTGTTTCGTCCATCGACGTCCAGCAACGTGCACCTGCAGCCACGGCTTCGTGGGGGTACTTTTGGGGGTACGCGTCGATTCCTTTGAAACGATACCCCCAAGTGCGCAAGTCGCCGGATTTCCATGCAATCAGACGCCGGAATGCGGATACGGATCCGGTGAATGCGAATCCCGATTTGGGATTCTAACTCACGACCCCTCAAGGCTTCTGTTTTGGGCTCGCGTAACACCTACGACGTCCAGCAAAGCCCACCGACAGCTCGCGGAAGGGCCACCGCCATCCTCTGCCGGGGATTTCGCGGGGGTTTACGTGCGCGCCGATCTCGAGGACGTGACCATCCTCGACGGACGCGACGATCGGAAACGCGCCGAGTTGATCGCGGAGCGTCTGGCGCGTTGGGAGTCGATCAAGAACGCGTGAGATTCACGCGCGTGGCCTCGGCGCGACTGCGGACCTCGGCGAAGGTCCAGTCGTGGACGAGACTTCCGTTCTCCCAGACCGTCACCATCGCATCTTCATATCCACATGGCTTGACCGCGTCGGTCAGCGACGCGGCTTCGGGCGGCACCGGCACGGTCTGGAAGGTGCCGAGCTCCCGGTGCTGTAGCAGCGTCATGCGGCCGCGCTTGCTCAGCTTGCCCTTGTCAGTAACCGGATCCTTGTAGACGTCGATCCAGCGGCCGCCGATGCGGGCCGCCGAGCACTTGAGGGCAAACTGGTGCGTGTCTCGATGGAGTTGCTGCAGCAGTGCGCCCCCCATCCCGAATGTGAGGTTGTCGCTGGAGTATCCGGCACTGTTCGCGCGCTCGAGGATGGCACCGATGCTGTTCGGGTTGATCCCATCGCCCTGAGTCACGCGAACGTAGTTCAGCACTTTGTAGCCCTTGCCGTTCGCTGCGTGGCCGAAGGTCTCGTCCAGTAGCACGAGACACTGGTGCACCATCTGCACCGGGTCGCCGGAGTCGGGGCGCACGACGAGTGTAGCGCCGGACTTGATGACCTCGTCCTTGAGCGTCCTGCCCCAGTGCTCGCGGATCGCGTGGTAGATGTCATAGCTGTCCGAGACCACGGCGACGACGGAGCCCGGCTTCGCGAACTGCCGCAGCATGTTGCGGTAGGCCTCGACCTCGTTCTCGCGGCCCCAACTGGTGATCGTGCTGTGCTCGGCCGCCGGGATCGAGAAACCAGCCATCTGCTCCTGGTAGTACGCACGCGCCGCCAGCAGGCCTTGCACGTTGTCGGTGCCCAGAAAGTTGACAAGGTGCGCCGAACCGCCAAGCGCAGCCGATTCGGCACTGGATACGCCGCGGGCGCCGAAGTCATGCAACTTGAACGGCAACTGTCCCACCGGATCGTCACTCGTGCGTTCGAGGGACTCCCGGATCGTCTGCTTGATGTGCCAGCTGATGGTCGCCACCGTGACCGGGTACCACAGGCGAAGGAGCATCGTCTCGAGATAGGAAGGCACCCAATACGCATCGGGATCGGTTGACTCGATCGTTACCAGCGCGTGGTGCGTTGGAACGACGGTGCCTTCAGGTACGGCACGGATGCGGATCGGCATGTGCCCGCCATGCCGATCGATGATGAGGCGCCAGCCCGCCTCGTTGAACGGCTCGCCGTGGGCGGCGAAGACTTCGCGGGCTTCATCGACATCCGCGGGCGTGATCGGCCTGGCCAGGTATTCCTTGAGAATGGCCTGCAGGCCGTAGAAGAGCGTGCGGTCGCAAAGGCCGCCGCGCGACTCGACGTAGAAGAACGTCGCGTCGGTACCGGGCGGATATTGCAGCCAGTGGCTGGCCTTGTAGCTGTCGGTGTTGAGGAGAAGGTTGTAGCGGCTTTGCATGACGAAACTGCTATGCACGTACGGTACGCCGGCGAGCTTCGCGGCGGCGCTTGCACCGACGTTACGGTCATACCGTCGGGACGGTGCCACCATCGATCACATACTCTGTACCAGTGATCGTCGCCGCGCGATCCGACGCCAGGAATGCGATCAGATTTGCAACTTCAGCTGGCTTTGATGGACGCCCGATCGGGATGCCACCGAGAGACTTCATGATGATCTGCTTGCCCCCCTCGATGTCGGTACCTGCTTCGCGTGCGAGGCGCTCTGCCAGATGGATCGACGATTCAGTCTCGATCCAACCCGGCGAAACCCGCACGACACGGACGCCTTTGGGAGACACTTCCTTCGATAGGCTCTTGCTATAGGTGGACAGTGCCGCCTTGGCGGCAGCATAGGCTGTTGTCGCCTCCGGCAACGGAAGCAATCTTTGAATGGAAGAAACGTGAATTACCACCCCGCTGCCCTGCGCGACCATCCCTGGAACAAGCTGCCGATCGAGCCGAACGGCAGGAAACAGATTGAGGTACAGCTCCTTGTGCCACTCGATGTCAGTCAGCGCCGCAAAACCGCCTCCCGGAGCCGATGAGCCACCGAGCATATGCACGATGATGTCGACCCCGCCGAGCCGCTGGCGTGTAGCCTCGGCCACGGTAGCGCAACCTTCCTCAGTAGTGAGATCCGCGGCGACGAAGATCTCCTCCGGCAGCATCTTCGGCTGCGCGCGAGCCGTTGTAAGCACCTGCGCACCGAGATGCCGGAAGAGTTGAACGGTCGCAGCCCCAGCGCCTCGGGTTCCGGAGGTGATCAGGGCGCGCTTATCTTTCAACGTGAGAAACTCGATCATCAGCCAATCCTCAATGCGACGGTCTTGCCGTTCGCGACAGTAAAGTAGACTTCGAGCGTTGCGCACTATTCGGAAGCGCTCCGCTCACCTTCGCGCGAACCGAGACCTCCTTGTCTCCGCCGCTCGATTCGATCGGCTCCGCGACGTGATGGTCTTCCATTTGGCAGCCAGCCCCACGCGGGTATTGCCTCGATCCCCGATGCAGTGCCGAACGGTCATATACGATATTGAGCCTTGATGATCTCAGCGGTCCTCTCGCCGATCACGACGCATGGTGCCATTGTGTTGCCACTGGTCACGTTCGGCATGATCGAAGCGTCAGCGATCCGCAGCTTTTCGATGCCGTACACTTTCAGCTTGCCATCGACGACCGACATCGCATCACGGCCCATCTTAGCCGTACAGAATTGGTGCCAGTACGTCACTGCCCAATCTCGCAAGGACGCCGCCATGGCGGCGCCGCAGACTATGAAGTCGTAACGGGGATGCGCGATTCGCGGATAAGCAGTCATGAAACAGGTCCGCTATTCGCCGTTGTGGTGTCTCGAAGCCAGCTCACTGGACAAAGCTTCGGCCGCCCCGTGGATGAGGTCTGCTACCGCCTTCGGCTGCGACATGAATACCGCGTGGCTTGCCTTGACTTCGACGGACTCGCTGCTCGCGCGCCGAGCCATCATTCGCATGAGATCGGGATGAATCGCGCGATCGTCCGTTGGGACGAGAGCCCAGCTCTTCTTGGCCCTCCAGGCCGCTTCCTTGATCCTGGTGTCGAAGCTCGCCTTGGCGGGGAATACCTGCGATCGCGCCATGAACTCAGCGTCGGCCCGCGGCAGGTCCGCGGCAAAGTCGTTCGCATAGACCTTGGGATCGAGATACAGGAACTCGTCCGCCGTCGCGCTGATTCCCTGGGTCGCCGCGGGAATCTTCGCCGCTAGCTCGGACAGCGTCTCACCCGTATCAGGCTGAAAGGCGGCGATGTAGACGAGCCCTGCGACGTTGCTCGCGTTACCCGCCTCCGTGATCACCATTCCGCCATAGCTGTGTCCGACGAGGATCGAAGGACCATCCTGCAGGTCGAGGATGCGCCGGGTGGCTTGCACGTCGTCCTGCAGAGAGGTCATCGGCTGCTGCACGATCGTGACTTTGTACCCTCGACCAGCGAGTCGATCGTAGACCTTCCGCCACCCGGATCCATCGGCGAGCGCGCCGTGAACGATGACTACGTTCTTGATCTGAGCAGCCTGGGCCTGCGCAGAACCTAAGAGAGTGAACGCCAGCGTGCCGGCCAGCAGAAGTGGGTGTTGAGTGAGTCGCATGATACTTTCCTCAGTTTGGGTTTGGATGAACGATGTTGCACTCATTGAGCGCGATGAATCGGAAATCAGAACTGCGTGTTGAAGGTCCAGATAAGCCAGACAACCTTGGCGTTGACGTGATCGCGGTTCGCTCCTCGACGGACGGTTACGCTCCCGGGGAGTTTTCTTGCAACGCTTCGGTTGACATTGCCTCGCTGCGACCAGGCGCGGGGAGGTGCTGCGCCAGTTGTGCCTGCAACGCTTCCGGATCGGCCTTGAACGCGGAAGCCATGTCCTGCGACAGCCTGCCGGGAAACGCCTCGACTTCGCCCGCCTCCACTGCATCCAGAATGCCGATGGCCGCTTCTTCCGGGGCGATTTTTTCGCCGATGAACCAAGCTCCCATCGCCGTATCGATCTGGACCGGCATCGCCGCAAGCACGTTGATGTTCTGGGAACCGAGCTCGGCGCGCAGGCTGCGCGTCATCGCCAGCGCGGCCGCCTTTGAGGCGCTGTACGTGGCCATGAGCGGAAGTGTGACCAGTGACAGGAATGACAGCACATTGACAATCGTCCCCCCGCCGGCCTTGGCGATAGCCGGTGCGAACGCGCGCGCGACCCTGAGCGGGCCGATGTAGTTCACCTCCATCTCCTGCCGCGCGCCCGCCACAACGTCGGCGGTGAGGGTGCCTGTCATGGCGTTATAGCCCGCATTGTTGATGACGAGCGTGACGTCCTGAGCGCGTTCGGCCACCGCATTGACTTGCGCCTGGTCTGTGACGTCGAGCACGACTGGCACCACGCGCGAATCTCCTTTGGCCAGTACTTCGATGAGTGCCGCCTCGTTGCGGCGGCCGACGTAAACTTTTGCGACGCCCCGTCGCAACAGCTCAGCGACGAGCGCCTTGCCGAGCCCTCCATTCGCGCCGGTGACGAGAACAACGGATTGCTTGATTTTCACGTGATGCTCCTTAGAGAGAGTTGAGTGTTTCGGCGGAGCGGCGTTCTGCCGATCCGAAGATGGAAATGGCGACCGCGCTGACAGCCGCGGCAACAAGGAAGGTCATGACGACGCCATGCGGGCCGATGACCGCTCCACCATCCACAGCGGACTGCGGTAGAAGTCGCCGTCGTTGATGGCTGCCTCTGCGAACGGCGCGGCGATGCGCTGCACAGCATCTGTCGAAGTCTGCTCAGCGTCGTGCTGATCGGAGCGATCGATGACAGGTGTGGCGGAGTTCATGATGGCCTCGTGCGGTTGACTTGCGAGGCACGAACGATGGTGCGTATAGGACACGGGCACCATTGCACCTTCGTATCCCGCAACCTTGGTTTAGCAGCACCAAGGTATAGATAAACCATCGCTCAGTAGTTCGGCTTTGCTCGCGGTGCTGTCATGTGGACGCATCGATTCCATCCACATCGATTTCATTGAGGAGGTTGAGGCAACCGTGAAGCGTGCACGGCCGGTCGTCCTGACAGCGCTGGCCGCGGTACTCGCGTTCATCCCTCTCACGTTTTCTGTGTTCCGGGGGTCGCTGGCGTACAGGCTCATTGGCGGAACGATTGGTGGCACCGCGCTGACGCTGGTGTTCCTGTCGGCGCTATATGCCGCTTGGTTGAGGATCAGGAAGGACTCGCTCGCGGACTCGTCTATCACGACGGAGCCGGAACCGGATTCCGCGCGAATCGCGCCTCACGCAGTGGAGCACGCGACGTCGTGAGCCTGGTTGAGTTGTGTGGTGGAAAGTTTTTGGAACCAACATCGGGGGCCCCGACGGTCCCGGCGGAGATTTCGGCTATGAGAGCGTTTCAAGTCGTCGAGTTCGCATCACCGATCGTCCCTCGCGACATTCCCGACCCGCAGCCACGAGCGAGCGACGTGCTTGTGGAGGTTGCAAGTTGTGGGCTGTGCCATACCGATGTTCATCTTCAGCAGGGATATATCAGTCTCGGTGGCGATCGGAAGCTGCCTGTGTCGATGACGGGCCTCCACACGCCGGCAACGCTGGGGCATGAGATCTTCGGCCACATCATGGCATTCGGCCCATCGTCGGGTCTGACGGCCGCGGACGTGGGCCGTCCCGTTATCGTCTATCCCTGGATCGGCTGCGGCCACTGTGCAGCCTGTCTCGCGGATCGCGACAACGAATGCCCCATGCCGCAAAGTCTCGGCTGGCAACGGCCCGGCGGCCACGGCGAGCGCGTCCTGGTCCGGGATGCGAAGTTTCTAATCGACGCGGAAGGATTGAATTCAGACGCCGGCATCTATGCCTGCTGTGGCCTGACCGGATATGCAGCGCTCAACAAGATCGTTCGCCGCGACGGCCCGATCGGAATCATCGGCGTGGGCGGGGTCGGCCTCATGGCGTTGTCCATCGCGAAGGCGATGAGCCTCGGCCCGATCGTCGCGATGGACATCGACGCGGCGAAGTTGATGCTGGCGAGACAGTCGTATGGCGCGGAACTTTCCTTCGACACCCGCTCCGGTAATGTCGGCGAGCAGATTCAGCAAGCGACCGGCGGCCTGATCGGTGTCGTCGATTTCGTCGGCGCGCAGCAGACGGTGGACCTGGCCGTCTCGGTGCTTCGCACCGGAGGCACCTACGTCAACGTCGGGCTGTTCGGCGGAGCCTTGCAGACGCCGCTCGCCATTCTCGCTCAACGCCAACTGGTCTTGCGTGGCTCCTACGTGGGCACGCCCGCTGAGCTCCGCGAACTGGTCGCGCTGGCGCGCGGCGGCCGGCTCAGGGCGATTCCCATCCAGAACGAGCCTATGGACAGCATCAACGAAGGTCTCACGCGGCTACGCGCCGGGAAGGTCACGGGGCGGATCGTACACACGCATCGTCAGGTAACTGCAACTCAAGGGTGACGCGAATGGCAATTGAATCCACATCTGTAGATGGCTCGATAAGCGATGTCCGCGATCTGTTCGAGCGACAGAAGGCGTACTTCGCCACGGACGCGACCAAATCGTACGAATGGCGCATCGATCAGCTCGACCGTCTCCTGCGGATGTTGCGGGAGAATGAGCAGCGGTTCTTTGCTGCCGTGAAGAGCGACTTCAAGACGGCGCTGCAGGAGTACGTGTTCGAGGTCGCCGCCTCCATCGGATCGATCGAGGCGATCAAGGCACAGCTCAAAGACTGGATGAAGCCCGTGGTGGCGCCGATCCCGAAGTTTCTGGCGGATTCGGGGCACAAGGGCATCGTCTATCGCGAGCCCTATGGCGTCACGCTGATCATGTGTCCGTTCAATGGGCCGCTCACCCTGTCGCTGCGGCCGGCGG
>DATCXH010001058.1:0-3079 GCA_036565925.1 Vicinamibacterales bacterium | reverse complement strand
GCGCCAAACTGAATATCACCGCCACGAACGCCAACCTGCAGAACGTGGAGGTGCTGTGGCGTCAGCTGCCGAAGGGCAAAGGCGGTCAGGAAGGCGGCGCGGTCGCGTTCTCTCCCGACGGTCAGTATCTGTTCCTCACCGTTGGTGACCGGCAGCGATTCACGCCGGCTCAGGATCCCGATCAACCAGTCGGTAAGGTTCTGCGCCTCACGTTGGATGGCAAACCGGCACCGGGCAATCCCAATTACGGTAAGACTGGCGCCGCCAGCATTCCTCTGATCGATCCACCCAGAGACACTGAGGCCGCCAAGACGGCGCCGGTGGTGAGTACCTATACGTTCCCTGGTCCCAACAACACGCCTGCTGAGACGTGGACCATGGGCCATCGCACGCCGTACGGCCTGGCCTTCTCGCCGACTGGTGAACTCTGGGAGATCGAGCATGGCCCGCGCGGCGGCGACGAGTTGAACCTGATCGAGAAGGGCAAGAACTATGGCTGGCCGCTGGTCGGCTATGCGCCGAACTACAACGGCGTGGCCATCCCTCATCCCGATACGCGGCCTGACTTTGCCAAGCCGGCGATTTACTGGGTGCCGGTCATCGCCCCGGGCAATCTGATGTTCTACCGCGGCACGCAGACCTTCCCGCAGTGGGACGGCAACGGATTCATCGGTGGCATGGGAACGCAGTCGCTGACCCGCGTCATCTTCGATGGAAAGGGCGGCGCCAAAGTCGCGGAACGCTGGAGTGTCGGCAAACGGATCCGCGATGTCGCAGAGGCGCCCGATGGCTCTCTCTGGATGCTTGAAGACGCCAACGCCGGCGCGCTCATCCACGTGACACCGAAGTAATCCGTTTTCGCGTTGGATCAAGATCGAAAGGGCCGGAGCGATCCGGCCCTTTGTGCGTTCATGCACCGTTCTTCGAGAGCGCGGTCGCACGATAGGATGAAGGCGGAGAGTGATACGTGCCTGGTGGTCGTCGCGGTCTTCAAAACCGTCGCCCCGACACTCCGTGCCGGGTGGTGGGTTCGATTCCCACCCTCTCCGCCATTCTCACTCGCTACGCTCGTTCGATGGCGAATCGGGTGGTTCTCCCGTTTGGCGCGACGTGCCGCGGCACGTCGCGACCGGCACCGATTCCCACCCTTCGTTGCTCGCAGCGTGCACGACTACTATAAGAGCCGTAGCCTTTCGAAAAGGAGCCAGCGAATGTCCGTCTTTGGAATGAGATTGCGCTCGGCCATCGCCGTCGCGCTCGCGGCGGCATTGGGAGTGTCAGCCACTGTGGTTGGGCAGACTGGCGCAGGCGCCTCCAAGGGCGAAACGGAGTGGCAGTTCTTCGGGAGTGACAACGGCGCGACCCGGTATTCGCCCGCGAATCAGATCAATGCCGGCAACGTCAAAGATCTTCGCGTGGCCTGGCGCTGGTCGGCGCGGAACTTTGGTCCCAGGCCGGCGACGCAGATGCAGGTCAGCCCGCTGATCGTCGATGGCGTGATGTACACGACGGCGGGTATCAACCGCGATGTCGTGGCCATCGATGCGGCCACCGGGCAACTTCTGTGGCACTGGCGCCCGACCGGTGAACTCACGAGATGGTTCGACATCATCGAGCCCCTCGCGAGGAGCTCCGGCCGCGGCGTCACGTATTGGACGGATGGCCGCGGCGACGAGCGGATCTTTGTCGTGATGAACAGCTACATGCTCGTAGCGCTCGACGCGAAGACCGGGCGACAGGTCGCGAGTTTCGGCAAGAACGGCGTCGTGGATCTGGCGGAGAACCTGCGGTGGAACGAGCGGCCGGGATTGCCGCGTGAAGGCCGCGTTGCGAATACCTCTCCCCCGGCGATTGTGGGCAACGTCCTGGTCGCATCGATCTCGATGCACACGGGCTCGGCGCCAAACCTTCCGGGTGCGTCCATCAACGAACAATGGCCCATGAATATCCCGGGCGACGTCGTTGCCTACGATACGAAAACGGGCAAGATGCTGTGGCGCTTCAACATTATTCCCAAGCTGGGAGAAGAGGGCGCTGACACCTGGCTGACTGCGGATCCGAAGGTGTGGGAAGTTCCTGGAGGGCTGAACGCCTGGGCGAAGGACAATCCTGATCTTCGCGAGGCATCGAATCGGTACACAGGCAATGCGGGCTTCTGGGCACCAGTCACGGCGGATCCCGAGTTGGGGATGTTCTACATCGCCACGGAATCCCCGACGAGCGATTACTACGGCGGGTACCGGCCTGGCAACAACCTCTACGCGAACTCGGTGCTTGCGCTCAACGCGAAGACGGGTCGGCGTGCATGGCACTTCCAGCTGACTCACCACGACATCTGGGACTTCGACCCGCCGACTGCGCCGATCCTCGCGGACATCACCGCGGATGGCCGTCCCGTCAAGGCCGTCGTCCAGCTCACCAAACAGGGATTCGTCTTCGTGTTGGACCGCACGACGGGCAAGCCGGTGTGGCCGATCGAGGAGCGGCCGGTGCCGAAGTCCGATGTTCCCGGTGAGTGGACGTCACCCACGCAGCCATTCCCGACCAAGCCGGCCGGCATCGAAGTGCAGGGGCTGACCGAGAACGATCTCGTCGACTTCACGCCAGAGATCAAGGCGGAGGCGCTTCGCGTCGCGCGTCAGTTCCGTCTTGGCGGCCTCTACACGCCGTCATCATTGCCCAATGCGGCTGATGGAACGATGGGCACGTTGATGGCGCCTTCCGCAGTTGGTGGGGTCAATTGGCAGGGGGGTGCCGTCGATCCGGTCGAGGACGTGCTTTACGTCGCATCCCAAACCAGTTTGTTTCTCGCGCAGGTCGTGGAGGGATCACCGAAGACAGGAGTCCTCTATCACAACCCTCGCGGTCAGACCATCGGCCCGCCGACGACTGTTTTCGGCCTTCCGCTCATCAAGCCTCCGTATGGGCGTATCACTGCCGTCGACTTGAAGACGGGCGAGCGCCTGTGGATGGTGCCGCATGGCAACACGCCCGAGGCGATCAAGAAGAACCCGAAGCTGCAAGGCGTGGAGATTCCCAATACCGGCGCGCCGACGAAGGGCACGGGTCTGCTGGTCAC
>DATCXH010000229.1:0-5883 GCA_036565925.1 Vicinamibacterales bacterium | reverse complement strand
GCGAGCTCCTCGTCGCCGGTCAGAAGTCGGGCGTCGTCTGGGCGTTCGATCCGGACAAGAACGGCGAAGTGATGTGGGAGACACGCGTCGGTCAGGGCGGCATCAACGGTGGCGTGCAGTGGGGCATGGCCAGCGATGGTGAGTACCTCTACGCTGCGGCCTCCGATGCCGTGGCGACGAGAACTGCGACGGCACGCATTCTCGATCCAAAGGTCGGGGGCGGACTCACCGCGTTACGCATTGCTGACGGCAGTCCCGTCTGGCGCGCCACACCGCCGCCGTGCACCGACCGACCCAACTGCAGCCCCGCGCAGTCGGCAGCGTTGACGGCCATTCCGGGCGTCGTGTTCTCGGGATCGCTCGATGGCCACCTGCGCGCCTACGCGACCCGCGACGGCTCAGTCGTCTGGGATGTGGATACGATTCGCAGCTACGACACCGTGAACGGTGTGAAGGCGAGCGGTGGCGCGATTGACGGTCCCGGTGCTGTCGTATCCGGGGGAATGGTGTTTGTCAACTCCGGCTACATGCGGTTCGGCGGAGCTCCCGGCAACGTGCTGCTGGCATTCGCGACACAATAAGATCGTGTAGTGTCCGCCTTCAGGCGGACCCTCGTATGTCCGCCTTGGACGGACCCGGAGACGAAGGAGTGCATGGAGACTATCAACTTCACCCGTGGTGTTCCCGCCAACGAATCCTTTCCGACGACTGAGCTGATCGACGCCGCTGGCGCCGTCTTCAAGACGCACGGCACGGCGATGCTCCAGTACGGGCCCTCGCGCGGCTTCGAGCCGCTGCGGCAGTGGCTCGCCGAGTGGCAGGGCGTTCCCGTCGATCGCGTGATGACAAGTAATGGTTCGCTGCAGCTGATCGAGTTCCTCTGTCTGCAGATGCTGAAGCCGGGAGACCTGGTCTTCACCGAGTCGCCGAGCTACGACCGAACGATCAACCTGTTGCGCCGCCACGGCGCGAAGGTCGTCGGCATTCCGCTCGAGGCCGACGGTCCGAACATCGAGGCGCTCGAGCGTGCACTGCAGAAGGCCGTACCCAAGTTCTTCTACGTCATTCCTGACTTCCAGAATCCCGCTGGTGCGACGTGTTCCGGCGAGAAGCGCCGGCAGCTCGTCGCGCTGGCCGATCGCTACAACTTCCTGCTCGTCGAGGACGCGCCGTATCGGTTGCTGCGCTATCGCGGCAAGGAAGAACCGACGCTCTACTCGCTGGCGCCGCAGCGCACGCTGCACATGAGTTCCTTCACCAAGCTCATTGCGCCGGGCGTGCGCACCGGCTTCATGATCGGCGAGCCGTCGATCATCGCTCCGCTGGCCAAAGTGGCTGAGGACACCTACATCTCGCCCGGTTATGTCGCGCAAGCGATCACGTACGAATGGTGTCGGCGCGGGCTCCTCCCGCCGCAGATTGAGAAGCTCAAGGCGCTGTATGCGCCGCGTCTCGACGCGACGTTGGCAGGTCTCGACAAATACATGCCCGACGCAACCGCGACTCGACCTGACGGCGGCTTCTTCATCTCCTTGACGTTGCCGGAAGGTGTCAGCACGACGGCAGTACGGCAGCAAGCGTCAACCCGCGCGCTCAATCTCGCCGACGGTCTCGCGTTCTTTCCCGATGGGGGCGGCGAGCGCTTCGTTCGCTTGCCGTTCTGTGCGCTGTCACCCACGGAAATAGACGAGGGCCTCAAGCGGCTCGCGGAGTCTGTTGGAGCCGCGCGAACGGCGCACGTGTCATAGGTTCCGAAGATTCATGAGCCGGGTCATTCTCGAAACACCCCGATTGCTGTTGCGGGAGATGACCCGGCGCGACATCGACTTCATCGCGATGATGATGGCGCATCCCGAGGTGAATCGCTTTTACGAGCGCCGCTTCAGCCGCGCCGAATCGGAGACGTGGCTCGAGCGGCAGCTCGAACGCTATCGCCGCGACGGTAAAGGTCTCTGGCTGACCGTCGAGCGCGAGACGGGCAATCCGGTCGGTCAGGTCGGACTCGCATTTCAGGACGTCGAAGGCGAGCGCCATCCCGAGATTGGCTGGCTACTCGATCGCGCCTACTGGGGGCGCGGCTACGCGACCGAGGCGGGCGCAGCCATTCGCGACGCGGCGTTCAATCAGTGGCACTACGACCACGTCATCTCACTCATCAGGCCGGTGAACGTGAACTCCCAACGGGTGGCGCTTCGACTTGGCATGACCGAAGGACGCCGCGTCCAGTTCCACGGCTACGAGCATTGTGTATTTGAGCTCGTTAATCCTGACCGCGCAAAGCGAGTCGAACAGCACAGCCCTGAGCCAGCCAAGTGAGTCGAATGGGCCGCCCGTTGTGACGACGAGCGAGCGACCGATCGGCGTCTTCGACTCGGGCGTAGGCGGTGTGTCAGTACTGCGCGAGATTCGTCGTGCGCTCCCCGCCGAAGACCTGATCTATCTCGCAGACTCTGCCTACACACCGTACGGCGATCGGCCGGCCGCCGTGATCACCGAACGCGCGATTGCCATGGTCACGCTGCTCGAGGGTGAAGGCGTCAAGGCCGTGGTCGTTGCCTGCAATACCGCGACCGGCATCGCCGTTGACGCACTGCGTGCAAGGTTCGCGATGCCAATCATCGCCATCGAGCCGGCGGTCAAGCCGGCTGCCGCGCGCACGCGTTCCGGTGTCGTCGGAGTGTTGGCGACGACACAGACGCTCGCCAGCGAACGGTTTTCCAAACTGGTCGAAACACACGCCGCCGGTGTGCGCGTCGTCACCCAGCCCGCGCCGGGACTGGTCGAACGTGTCGAGGCGGGCGAGTTGTCGACGGCGCCGACGCGGTCGTTGGTCGAGCGATACGTCAAACCGCTCGTGGACAACGGCGCTGACACGATCGTCCTCGGGTGCACTCACTATCCGTTTCTCGCCGCGGTCATCCAGGATGTGGCCGGGTCAGGGGTCACCGTGATCGATCCAGCCGTCTCCGTCGCCAGAGAGTTGCGTCGCCGTCTCGAGGGTGGGGGGCTGTTGGCTCCGGATACGCGTATCGGACGTGAGCGATTCTGGACTACTGGTCCTGTCGAGCAATCCCAGGCAGTGATCGCCCAGTTGTGGGGCAGTGCGATCGAGGTCACGCGTGTCCCTTCCGCTTGATCTCCGCGTGGCCTTGTCTCCGACGGAGACGTACCGCCAACTGATCGCCGAGCCTGTGAACGGCACGTGGCTTCGTGTGCTCGAACGTCTGGCCTTCGTCGCAATCCTGATCGGTACCGCGGTCACGCTGTCGTCGGCTCGACGTCTGCCGCCGGGTCTCGTCCTGACGGGGATCGTCTGTTGGAGCTTCGTGCCGATCACGCAGTGGTTGATTGGTCTCGTCGTGATTGGTCGGGCCCCCGGCCGTGCGGTCAGCGTGCCGCGATGTCTCGAGCTGCTGTTTGCCGGACATCTTCCGTGGTCGCTGTGGATGTTGGTCATGATCGGAATCGATACGTTCACGCCAGCGCCGATCCCGCTGGTCATCCAGGTACTCAGCCTGCTGGTACCAGCCCTGTGGACGACGATCATCCTGTCGGCGTTCTGTCGAACAGCGCTCGACTGCACGCCGCCGCACGCACACCTGTTGATCGTGGCTCACCAGGCGCTGACGTGGACCGCGTTCTTCGGTTATGTCTTGCTCGTCACAGGACTCTGGCCGAGGGTCCTGGCGTTCGTGGGCGCATGAACGGCGCGCGCATCCTGGCGGTGTGTGGCCTCGCCGTTGGCGTCACGGTCAGCACACTCACTGACACGAAGCCGTCACGAGAGCCAATAACAGTCGACGGCTATCAGGTTCTCTCTGGTGATTTTCACATCCACGCGTTCGTCGGGGATGGCGGCATAGCGCCGTGGATGATGCAGGACAATGCAGCCCACCTCGGGCTCGACGTGATCGCGATCACCAATCACAACCAGACGTTCGCCGGCCGTCTTGCTCGATCGGCTGCGGAGCCATCATCGACCGGTTCGATAGTTCTTGTCGGTGAGGAGATCACCGGACGCAACTACCATCTGATCGGTGTCGGCATCGAGCGTCCGATCAATTGGGATCAGCCCGCTCGCGGCGCGATCGCCGATGTGCACGCGCAGGGCGGTCTGGCGATCGCCGCACATCCGATGCACGGGTTCGACGGATATGACCCGGAAGCGCTAGCCGATCTCGATGGCGTGGAAGTGGCGCACCGCGACACGTTGGCGCCAGAAGCGGGGAAGCAGTGGGACCAGTTCTATGAGCGAGCGATGGCGCGGAATCCGGAGATCGCGGCGATCGGGTCGTCGGATTTCCACACCAGCGGACCGATGGGGCTTTGCCGCACCTATCTGTTTGTTCGCGAGCGTAGTCAGGCTGGAGTCATGGATGCGATCCGTGATGGCCGTACCGTCGGTCGCTGTGAAAGCAGCCGCCTGCGCGGCCGACCCGAGCTCGTGCGCCTGCTGGAACCCTACCGCGACGCGCTGGCGCCGCCCGATGAAACGCTTGCCCAGACGTTCGCGTTGCTCCTCGCCTGGGTGTCGCTCGTCGCGATCGCCATCGTCGGCCCACGCTCGTAGCTCTTGTGGTGTCCGCCTTTAGGCGGACCAAGAATTGCGGACGTTTTCCCTCTCCTGCGAAATCTTCCACTGGTGTCACGGGTCACGTCTGAATTTGCGCCCAAAGTCGAACCGCTGATCCGGCCCGTGGTTTGCCCTGAGTCAAAGCAGACGGAGGGTGATCATGATCCCGCAGGAATACCTCGTCGCGTATCTGAGCGCGAATCTCGTCGCGTTGGGGATTCTCGCGCTCGCGTTCTGGCGACCGGCGATCGTTCGGTGGATCTGGGTGGCCATCTTCGTGTGGGCTGCCTCGATCAACACGATGACCGCGGCCAGAGAGCCGTGGGTTTATCTGGCTTATGGCGACCTGACACCCTCTGCCCTCTATCGCGACTTCATCGTCGGATGGTTCAGCACGCATATTCAGCCGTTCGTCCTCTCGATCGCGGCTGGACAGCTGATGATTGCCATCCTGTTGTCCCGCAAAGGCGACGCTCGATGGCTGGGCGTGATGGGCGCGTCGGTGTTCCTGCTGGCCATCGCGCCACTCGGCGTCGGCTCCGGGTTTCCGTTTTCGGTGATTGCGTTCGCCTCGCTGCTGGTCATGGAATGGGGACTGCTGCCGAAGCCGTCCCCCGATTCACCGGCCGCGGCCTTTATCGCGCATCCGTACGTGCGCGATCATCACGAAATCGAGATCGCCGCTCCGGCTGATCTCGTGTTCTTCGACGCGACGCGAGTGAACCTGCAGGCGCTGCCTCTTGTTCGCGCGATCTTCAGGATCCGTGCCTGGTTCATGCGCGACACGTTCGAGGCGCCGGTCAAACCGCTGGGCATCGTCGCCGAAACGATGGTGCTTGGGTGGGGACTGCTCGCGCACACGCCATGCCGCTCGATCGTGATGGGCGCGGCGGCGCAGCCGTGGACGCGCAATGTCACGTTCCGCACGATTCCATCGCACAAGTTCGCGGCATTCGCCGAGCCCGATTACGTGAAGATCGTGTGGACCCTCGAAGCAGATCCAATCGGTCCCGAACGTACGCGGTTCCGGACCGAGACACGAGTCGAGCCGACGGATGAGACCGCACGGCGCAAGTTCTTCTGGTATTGGATGGCGTTCGGCCTCGGCATTCGCGTCATCCGCTGGAGCATGCTCCGCGAACTGCGGCGCAAGGCGCTGAGGCACCATCGGGAATGGGGGCACACGACCGTGCGCGAGAAGCATGCATAGTGCATGTCAAAAGCAAAGGGTACAGGTCGAAGGCAGCTGATGACTTGCCGGGCCGCGGACGCCTGCGACCACTCCGCGCAGCCGCAAATCGGCAGCGATT
>DATCXH010000297.1:0-10150 GCA_036565925.1 Vicinamibacterales bacterium | reverse complement strand
CCCGGCCGCTTCCATCCTGTGTCTGCATAGCGTCACTACATCAGAATTTCCTTCTGATGATCCGCTTCACATCCCGGTGCCCGGGCTCCGCGCTCTCGTACGCGCCGTTCGACGAGTGGCTGAGTTCGTGCCCCTCGACGTGCTGGTCCGTCGCCATCTCGCCGGCCAATCCACCGCTGGTCTCGTCGCACTGACTTTCGACGACGCCTACGCTGCTTTGCGCGAGGCGGTCGAGCGGGTGCTCGTGCCTGAGAAGGTCCCTGCGACTGTGTTCGCCGTCTCCGACGCGCTGAGCACGGGAGGGTCCTATTGGTGGGATCGTCTTTCGGAAGTAAACTCTCTGGCTTCCGCGGAGCAGTGGGAGCAATTCGAGCACGAGGCCGAGGTCCCTCCACCGTATCGACAACGAGGAGCGTCCGTCGAAGATCGGTTTTTGAGAATCAGACGGCTGATCCTCGCGGAGCATGCAGGTCGACTGTCGACTCGACTCGACTCGGCGCTCGCGACGCTCGAGGCTGCGTTGGGCCATCGCTGCGCGCAACGGTCCATGACGATGGCAGAGCTACGCGCGCTGGCGGCGTATGAGGGAATTCGTATTGGCGTGCATACCTGCACCCATGCGGTCATTCCAGCGCTGTCGGACGCGGACGCGATTCGCGAGATCCGCGACTGTCATCGCGCTCTCCGGGACCAGCTCCCCAATACCGTGCCATTGCTCGCAATTCCGTACGGGTTGTTCGATGCGAGAACAGCGAGTCTTTCTGCGCAAGCAGGGATGGAGGCTTGCCTCACCCTCACCGGCCACGCTCTCATCGGAACTGGATCCGATGGCGTGCCGCGATTCTGCCTCGACCGACGCACGTCGGTCATGAGCGTGTTGTTGCGAACGAGCGGTCCCGCCGAGTACGTGAGATGGATTCGAGGCCGACGGGCGGCCGACCGTCCGGCGTTGCCTACGCCCCTTCACTGATATGTCGATTCAGGGTACCGGAGCTCCGCTGCGGATCGCAACCATGCTGCAGACTGACGGACCGGGCGGGGCCGAGAGCATGGTTTTTCGACTCTCCGAGCAACTCCGCGACGATGGGCACACCGTTTTGCCGGTTACGGCGCAGGGCGGAATCGGATGGCTTGGCGAACAGTGCCGGCGTGCCGGGCTCACACCCGAGTTTGTGCGGATCGGACACCGTTGGATCGACACCGTCTTTCTCCGCGACCTGCTCGGCGTCATTCGCCGTCACTCGATACAGGTAGTGCACAGCCATGAATTCGAAATGGCAGTTTATGGAACGCTCGCGGCTCGCATCGCGCGCATTCCGCACATCTTCACGATGCACGGCGGCCTGACCGTGTGGAAGGCTTGGCAACGGCGGGTGGCCCTGCGCTGGGCGATCAGAAATTCCAATCGCGCGGTTGTCGTTTCCGGCGCGACCAGAGAGCAGTTCGCGCGTGAGCTCAGCGTTCGCGAATCCAGTCTTCTCGTGATTCCGAACGGCGTGCCGGTTGTCGCTGGGGACCCGGCGGGACCTCGGGAGGAGTTCGGCATCGACCCCTCGGAGGTCGTGGTTCTGGCAGTGGGGAATCTCGAGCGAAACAAGGGACATCGAGAGTTACTGGCCGCGCTTTTGTCACTGGACAGTTCGGCGACTGTACGATGGAGGCTCATCATCGCGGGCGGTCGAGGCGGACCGGAACGCGACTTTCTCGTCGAGTATGCCAGAGCGAATGGCATGGACGGACGAGTTCACATTGCGCTCGGGCGCTCGGACATTCCCGATCTTCAGGCACTGGCGGACATATTTGTGATGCCGTCGCTCTGGGAAGGCATGCCCATGGCCACGCTCGAGGCGATGGTGGCCGGCAAAGCCATCATCGCATCGGACACAGGCGGAATCCCGGAAGCTCTTACACACGAGCGCGAGGGACTTCTGGTTCCGCCCGGCGACGTCGGCGCCCTGACTCGAGCGCTCCAGTGCCTCTTGCATGATGCGGGGCGCCGCCGGAACCTCGGTGGCGCGGCACGTGAACGAGCGCTGGCAAATTTTACGGTTCAAGCCATGACGGATCGATACCAGACCCTCTATCGTGAGGCGTTGTCCCGCACGTGACGGAAGTCGCCGACATCGTCGGTTGACCGATGTGTCACCAACATCCATGCTGGCGCGTCGTCATGCCGGGAGCGCTTGGTGATCGCCGGCGCTCTGCCCGTTATCCATTCGAGTTTCTGAAGTTCCCCAACGCCGACCGTGTGGATGGAAAGAAGGGACGAGGGCCTCATGCCACAGACCAGTCTGGTCGTACCGTGCTACAATGAAGCGACGCGCCTGGATGTTCAGGAGTTCACGCGATTCGCGCAATCCGGGGTCGCCCGCCTCTTCCTAGTCAACGACGGTAGCCGCGACGAGACGCTGACCGTGCTTCGCGAGATTGAGAGCGCGGCGCCCGGGCATGTCACGGTTGTGAATCTCGAGCAAAATTGCGGCAAGGCTGAAGCGGTGCGGCGCGGTCTGATCGAGGCGCTGGCCAGCGACTCGCAATTCGTCGGTTTCTGGGACGCCGATCTCGCGACTCCCTTTGACGCGCTCACCGGATTCCTTCGCGAATTGGAAGCGGCGCCGCATCTCGAGATTGTAATCGGATCGCGCGTTCGCCTGCTCGGCCGCACCATCGATCGCCAGGCGTCCAGGCACTACGCCGGACGAGTCTTTGCGACGGCTGCGTCCCTGGCTCTCCGATTGCCCGTTTACGACACTCAGTGTGGCGCAAAGCTGTTCCGCGCCACTGACCAGCTCGGGCGCGCGCTGGCCACGCCCTTTCTATCACGATGGGTCTTCGACGTCGAGTTGCTGGCACGACTCGGAACCGTTGATGGGCGGTACGATCGGACGCGCCTCGTCCACACCGTCTACGAGTTTCCGCTGGCTGAGTGGCGAGACGTTGCCGGTTCGAAGCTGCGGATGACGGACTTCGCGAAATCGGCCGTCGATCTTCTCAAGATCTATCGGCGCTACGTCCGGGGCCCCTGGGCGCCGACGCACGGTGGAGCGCCAGACGTTGCCATGGAACGCGTGTCACGGAAGCCTCCTTCCCTGACGTCGTAAGACTCGGCATCCCGGTCGGGGGACACGCGATGCTTGCCGGCAATGGTCGGCAGAGTGGGTATCAGAAGCTGCGCTGGCAGCGGTGCAGATCCACCCGGTAGATGCGATCGTCGAAGCGTGGCCGCGTGAAGCTGCTCACGAGCCGGCAATGTTCCGATAGCCAGCTCGCGAGCTGACCGTCGTTGTCCTCGACGATGCCATATCGCTTCGCCGACACGACCGGCCAGACCGTTCCTTCGCGTTGCAGAATCCCATCGAGGTATGCTGTGTCCGGCCTGAGCTCGAAGCCGCGAAGCTTGGGCGCGTAATATTTTCGTAGAATCTCAGGCCAGCCGAGAACGACCGCGTTCGGATCACGTGCGGCCACGGCGGCGTATGCCGGTCGATAGTCGAAGCGCAATCCGTCGGACAGGAACGATACCGTCGACGGCGCGCCGGAGCCGATTACGATAGCGAGCAGCGCGGCGGGCATCGCGATGCCACCCGAACCTCGCAGACTGCTGAGGCCCGCAACGCTGAGGAATACCATCGGGAGGATACCAATTCCGTAATCGGCGTAAACACCGGTGCGCGTCGATGCAACGAACAGGAGCACGAATGTGCCGATCGACGCAACGATCGTCATGGAACCCACCGGCCTGACTTCCTTCTTCCCAGCCGCAAGCGTGAATGCGCCAATGGCCGCTGCGATGAAGACTGGAACCGTCATCCAGTCGATCATAGCCGGCACGAGACGAAGTGTCGCCGCGAAGCCGCGACTTCCCAGATTGGCCATGGCGCTCCCTCGGCCAAGAGCTCGAAGAAATATGACCTCGAGAATGAGTGCCCCGACGTACGGGCCCCAGAGATATTGCCACGCCTTCACGCTCGGCCAGCGCCATCCGAGACGACCATCAGACCGAATCAGCGAGAGACCGATCACCGTGCCAACCATCGCGATCACGAAGGACGGATGCGTGAAGGTGCCTACCAGAAATGCCCCCAGCACGGCGAGGTAGCGGCTTGGTTTATCCGACGCATAGGCATCGGGGAGCAACAGGATTACGAGAGCGGCGCACAGATAGACGAGCGAGTAGTACCGCGCCATGCTCGACGCATACAAGTGCCACGGGGAGAAGGCGGCCAGGAGCGTTGCGCCCACCGCGCCGATTGCTCCGAAATAGCGAGCGCCGAGACGCCAGGTCACCCACAGTCCCAGAACCCCGAAGAGCAGGGGCAGCAAGCGCAGCATGAACGGCGTGTGCGGCAGGACCTTTAAGAGCGGATGCTGTAGCAGGTAGTAAAGCGGCCGCGAATCGATCCCAGGCGCGAGCGTCGTGTGGAAGAGGTCCTGCGATTCCGCAAGCGTATAGAGCTCGTCCTGCTCGAACGGGAACGAGACCGCCGCGTAGATCCTCAGCAGCAGGCCGACCAGGATGATGCCTGCGCCGAGCAATGTGATCCACGACGGTAGCTGCGTCGAAGCGGAGGGCTCGCGTGTTCCAGGCGGCGTCGTGTCAGCGGTCAGTGTCGAAGCCGGCTGGGCGCGAGCAGTGAGAGGCACAGAGAATCGTGTCGTCATGAATCCAGCCATTGTCGGCGCCACTGTTGCAACTGCAGCACCGCCCATAGTCCGAGGACGTTCTCATCGCTTCCCGAGAGCAGGGAGCGCCAGGCACGCTGAATGGGTTCGGGGGCGAGGAGCCCGCCGCTCTCGAGAGCTTGGGTCGTGAGCAGCGTCTCCGCCCAAGCCCGGAGATCACCGCGCAGCCACGGGCCCAGCGGAACCGAGAACCCCATCTTGGGGCGATCCATGAGCGTGCGGGGAACGTGGCGGTAGAGCACCTGGCGAAGAATCCATTTTCCCACGCGGCCGCGAACCTTCATCGCGTCGGGCAAGCGCCATGAGAATTCTACCACGCGATGATCGAGGATCGGAACGCGAACCTCGAGGCTCACGGCCATGCTCGCGCGATCGACCTTCGTCATCTGATTCTCCACCAGATACGTCGCCTGATCGGCGTACAGCATCCGTTGGAGTAGTGTGTCGCCGGGGCGTCGTTCGAGGGCGGCGACGATCGGATCGTCTTTCTGGACGCGGGTTCGAAGCAAGCCGTCCGGGTTTGGCCAGACCGACACGAGCGACCGGTACCTTGCAACGGCGGAGTCCTGTCGCATGAGGCGCCCCAGCTTGTGGAGCTTCTCTCCGGGTAGGCGGTGTCGGTGCGCGTGGGGAATGAGCGGCGATAAGGCGGCGTACGCGCGATCCCAATTCTGGGTGCCTACAGCGCCGATGCCGGCAGAGAGAACGCGCCGTACTGGCGCGGGCAGGAGATCGAGTCGACGAAGGACCTGCGCTCCGGCGAGGTACCGATTGTACCCGCCAAACAACTCGTCCCCGCCGTCGCCCGAGACGGCGACGGTGACATGCTGTCGGGCCATCGCGCAGACGAGCAGCGTCGGGATCTGCGAAGCGTCCGCCATCGGCTCGTCGTAGATCCGCGGCAGGCGCTCGACCACGCCGAGCGCATCGCGTGCCGTGACGATCATCTGGGTGTGTTGTGTCCCGAGATGCGCAGCGATGGCTGCCGCGTGATGGGCCTCGTCGTGTCGCGCGTCGTCGAAGCCGATGGAGAACGTGCGGACTGGTTGTGTCGCCTGCGCCTGCATCAGCGCGACTACCGTCGATGAATCGATTCCACCGGAGAGGAAGGCGCCGAGCGGGACGTCGGCTTCCATGCGCAGACGAACCGCATCGGAAAGCAGCGCCTCGAACGCGTCGATGATTTCCTCGTCTGACCCGGCCATCGGATCATCGAGCCCACCTTGCCGAGCGTCGTCGAGCGTCCAGTAAGGTTCCGACTCGGGAACGGCGCTCGCCGGATCGCTGATCGTCAGAAAGTGGCCAGGCCCGAGCTTCCGAACTCGGCTGAAGATCGAGCGCGGTGCCGGCACGTACAGATATCGGAGGTACGACGCCACGGCGTCTGCGTCGAGCGAACGATCGAACGACGGCCCCGCATGAAGGGACTTGAGCTCTGAACCGAAGCTCACGAGTCCACGTTCAGAATACACGAATAATGGTTTCTTGCCAACGCGGTCGCGTGCGAGCGTGAGCTCGCGCCGGTCGCGGTCCCAGAGCGCGATCGCGAACATGCCGACGAAGCGGGTGAGCGCTCCGCGGATTCCCCACGTCTCGAACGCCGCCAGCATGACTTCGGTGTCGGAGTGCCCACGGAACGTATAGCCTCGGCCAGCGAGGTCTCGACGGAGTTGGTCATGATTATAGACCTCTCCATTGAAAACGATCGTATAGCGGCCGCTCGCCGATCGCATGGGCTGATGGCCATTCTCGGACAGATCGATGATGGCGAGCCGGCGGAATCCGAGGGCGACTCCTGCAGGATCGGTCCACGTTCCTGAATCATCGGGGCCGCGATGCGTGATGGGGCCGATCATCGCCTCGATCTGTGCACGCAACGTCTCGGCCGTGGCGGCACGACTTGTCCAGAACCCTGCCAGGCCACACATGGGCTCAGCTCGCGCGATGTGCTGTGGTCCGGCGCTGCCCACCGGCGGCAGCGGTCGCTGCGACCGCTCGAAGGAGCACGCTGGTCGCCTCCTCCCAGTTGTATCTGGTCTGCACTGCCGACCGCCCGGCCTCACCGCATTTCTGCCGTGCGTTAGCGTCGAAGAATCGCTCGAGCACTCGGGCCAGATCCATGGGGTCTCCCGACCGAAAGACCTCGCCCGCCTTCGTTTCGTGTATCACTCGCGCGCACGGAATCGCGTCCGAGCTCACGACTGGGAGACCGGCAGCCATGTAGTCGAACAGCTTATTGGGAATTGTAGAATTCCACGACGCATTTGCGTGGTGGGGAACGATCCCCACGTCAGCCGCTGCGACGAGCGCCAAGGCATCATGATTGGGAACGTAGCCGCGGAAGGTGACCGTCTCTTGAAGGCCCAGGCGTTCCGCTTGGCTCCGGAAGATCGGCTCGTCCCGGCCGCTTCCGATCAACGTGAGGCGAAGAGATCTGCCCTGTGAGACAAGGTGTGCTGTCGCATCCAACAAATCCCCCACGCCACGAGGAATCTCCATCAAACCGAGATACACGAGGTGCAGCGGTTGGTCAGTCTCACGACGTCGAGCGACCGCCGTGCTGGCGCGTTCGCGAGGCGGCGTATTCGACACGACGCTCACGCGCTCGGCGGCAATGTGCTCGCCGAGGATTCGCTCTGACGACTCCTCGACCACCGTCAGCACGTGCTGCAGTCGTGGCAGACAGTATCGTTCGACTCCGGCGACGACGCGCGGGTTGCGAACGAGCACGTCGAACCATCGTTGTCGACCGGCGTCCCAGATCTCTTGCATCATCGCCGTGTAGTTCTCCGCCATATCGAGCATCACTGGTATGCTGCGCCGTCGCCCGACCGAGATCGCCAGGGGGCAGAGTGGAAGATCGCGGACGATCAAGAGATCTGGAGCGAGCTCTCGTGTGACACCGTCGAGCAATGACCGCCACCGCGGATTGAAGAAGGCTGGAAAGCTCAACGCACTGTCTGCGCGGTTGGGAATCCATCGCCATGGCTTCATGCGGTGAACAATGCCCTCCGGAAGCCGCTCCACGATCGGCGACCGGCGCTTGTTGCGAGCGACGATATGTACGTCGTGACCGCCGGACGTGAGGGCGGCGCAGACTTTTTGGGTTCGTACGTCCCATGGATAGTCCGCGTCCCAGAGGTAGAGGACCTTGAGTGCGGTATCCTGCGGTGTGGTGGAAATGGTTCTACTGTCCAATGAGAGCGTCATCGCCGGCGCACCCAGTTTAAAGTTTCGCGAAGGGCGGGAAACGGATCATCGACGCGGAAGACCTGATTGCGCTCGCCGCGCCGAATTTGCAGGAAGTCTCTGAGCGCGCGCCAGCGCGAGCCGGCGTCCGCAGGCAGGTCGAGCTCGGCCGGGCTTTGTCGAAGCCGGGCCAGCAGGTGATCGACCTCTCCCCACCACCATCGCATTCGTACGCCAGGGATCGGCGTCGGCTTCGGCGGAAGGATTCCATCGATGGCGGCCGACATCAGCAGCTGCGGGAAATCCACGCCGGCATCGATCGCCAGTTGCAGGGACCCCCAGAACCGTCCGTTGACTTCCATCAGATAGGGAACCCCGGTTTTACTGTGCAGCTTGTACTCGACCATCGCGACGCCCTCGAATCCGAGATGCGAGAGCAGCGCGCGGGATCGGCACGCGAGGTCCGCATCCGGCTCGATGCTTTCCGAGTACACGCTGACGCCTCCCGATGGCGGCTTCTCACGAAGACGCCGGTGGCTGAAGACGGCGATTTCCTCGCCGCCCCAGAGCAGCAAAAAGATCCCCACTCCAGGACCGACAATGCGCTCCTGTACGAGCAGGGGGTAGGAGTCTTCCGGCGTTTCGGCCACGATTGCGCGCAACTCGTTCGCAGTGGCTGCGTGTCGCGCGCCCATGTGCCGGCGAATGTGAGATCCGTCATCGCTCGCTGATCTGCTGGATTTGACGACCACCGGAAAGACGAGTTCCAGGCTTTCTAGGTCTCCAGGAGAGTTCACGGACGCCTGCCGAGGGACGGCGATGCCGAATCGAGGGGCGATCGATTGAAGGAGGGCTTTATCCGAAGCCGACCGATACGCCTGATCGCTTCCCACAGGCATCAGGGCAGGGGATAGTCGGTCTCGCGCCGGCAGAAGTGCGAGCAGGCTGTCGTCGGTGGTGGGGATGATCACGTCGATTTGTCTGCTCGAGCGAAGGCTCGCCACCGCGTTTACAAAGCCCGCGGTATCCTCGAGCGGCGACGGCACGACCACTTCCTCGCTCGCGAAGCGCGAAGCCCCCGCGAGCGATCCTGGCCGATGGCAAGTGACAAGGATGCGATGGCCGTGCCGCCCTAGTGAGCGCACGACGGCCAGTGACGATCGTTGTTCCCCATTTGTGACGAGCGCGGAATGCTGATTCACGCGCGCGCCGGTAGCCCGCTTACCGGTCGACCGGGTTGCACGCGGGCGCGCATCGGCCTTCGGCCTACGGTGCCTTGGGTCGGGCCGCCTGTCTGTTGCTCGAGCGTCTTCAGGACCTTTCCGAACGCCACCGTGAGTCCCAGCATGAAATACGTGATCGTCAGGTATTCAGCCGACAGGAATACCGAGCTCACGACATAGCCAATGAGGCCAATCGCGTTGCTTTGAGCCAACATCGCGAGAAGTTGCCCATCCGATCCAAATCGGGGATTCGAAGCGCGGTTCCGGACGCGCCAACAGATCGCGATGGCAGTGAGCAGGATCGCGATGAAGCATATGCTGGCCGGGAATCCAGCCTCCGCCGCAAGCTCAACGTATGCGTTGTGTGCCGCGCGCCATGGAACCCCCCCCTCTCGAATTGCTCTCGGAGAGAAGGTTCCGTACGCCTCGCCGAAGGAGCGCGGACCGTAGCCGAGAGTCGGATGCTGTTTGGCGAGCGCAATCCCCGCCTTCCACATCCCGATCCGGCCCTCCTCCTCGGTCATGTTGTAATCGTCTTCCGGGTGAATGATCGATACGATCTTCTCCCGGTAACTCGCTCCACCAAGGATCAGGAGGACGATCATTCCGGCAGCGACCGACATAACGCGCTTGCCCGGTTTGATTCCGCGATACGCCACGACGGCGCCGAGAATCACCGTCATCAGCCCGAGAAATCCACCGCGCGACCCCGCCAACTGGAACACTGGCAGGATAGGTAAGAGGGCAATCAGCGCCAAGAGCCTGATTTTCGCGGTAGCGCCGTCGCGAAAGAAAAAGAAAAAGAACGGAAGCGTCGAAACCAGGACGAGTGAAATGTCATTCGCGTCGTAGTACGGAGTGCAACACAACCGGCCGACATTGTCCATCGCTCTGAACCGCAGGAGGACCATGAAGCAGTAAACTGCCGCACCGAGTATGTGAACGCCGGCGATCCACCGCAGTTCTTTCACGCTCCTGATCGTGCACGCCACGATCACGAACGCGGCGATCGTGGTGAGGAAGTCGCGCACCATGAAGCTCCGGCTTCGTGCCAT
>DATCXH010000371.1:0-2533 GCA_036565925.1 Vicinamibacterales bacterium | reverse complement strand
CGGCGACGCCGAGTTCGTTGACGCGCCGCTCGATCGTCTCGAGCGCTTGCGTGACCGTCTGCTCGCGCAGCTGGTTGACGATGTTGGGCTTCATGCGGAACGAGTAGCCACCTGTCTCAGACGAGCGGTCGTAGTTCGTGTCCGCATCCACCGATGCTGAACGGAATCCGGCATCGTCCTGGATTCCCTCGACGCGGAATTCGGTCGGGCTCACGACGTCGGCCTTGGTGAACTGCACACCCGCACGCTGCATCGAGTCGCGTAGACGCTCGACCGTCGTCTCGGTCTCGACTCGCAACGCATCGTCGGTGTGCACGCGGAGGACGAGGTGCACGCCGCCCTTCAGATCGAGCCCGAGCTTGACCTTGGTGCCGAGTGGGTAAAACGACCAGATCGACAGGCCGATGACGACCGCGATCAGAATGATTCTCCAGCGAGTGTCTTTCATTGCTGATTGCCCTCAGGGACGACGGGTTCCTGGCCCTGATATCCGACGATGGCCGCACGCGATACCTCGATGCGCACGTTGTTGGCCACTTGCAGCTGAACGGACTGATCGCCCAGGCGAGTGATCGATCCGTAGATACCTCCGGTCGTAATCACTTTATCGTTGACTTTGAGCGCAGCAAGGAAGGCTTGCACCTTCTGCTGGCGCTTGCGCATCGGCAGGACCATCACGAAATAGAAGATGCCGAGAATCAGCGCAAACGGAATGAGCTGCAGCCACGGGTTCGGTGCGCCCTGTTGCGGCGCGGCCATGGCTAACAAGAACGGATCAAGAAGGCTCATGAGTCGAGAGACAGGCGGGATACACCGTTTGCAGCATCCGGCGTCAGCCGGACTGATCGAATGAACTCCTGCCTGAAGTGTGCGAAAGTACCGAGTTGAATAGCGTCCCTGATCCGTTGCATGGTGTCAAGGTAAAAGGTCAAGTTATGCAACGTGTTAAGGGCTCCGGCCGTCATTTCACCGGCCTGGTAAAGATGACGCAGATAGGCTCGTGAGTGATGCGTGCAGGTATAACAGCGACAGGCCGGGTCGACCGGGCTTTCGTCCTCCGCGTACTTGGCGTTCTTGATATTGAGACGACCAAGGCTCGTGAACAGCTGTCCGTTCCGGGCATTCCTGGTCGGCAGGACGCAGTCGAACATGTCGATTCCGCGCGCCACGCACTCAACGAGATCTTCCGGGGTTCCCGCTCCCATTAAGTATCGCGGCGAAGCAGACGGCAGTCGACCAGCCGTTTCCTGAACGATCCTATACATCTGCTCAATGGGTTCCCCGACGCTGAGACCCCCTATCGCATAGCCCTCGAAGCCAATGGCCACCGTGGAATCTGCGCTTTCCTGGCGCAAGTCACTGAAGACACCGCCCTGGACGATGCCGAACTGCGCCTGACCAGGATTGGTCACAGTCACGTCGGAAGGTGGTGTTTCGCGCAAGCGCTCGAGCCTGACTCGGCAGCGGGCGGCCCACCGCACCGATCGCTGCATCGAATCGACCGCCGCCTCTCGAGTCGCCGGATAGGCCAGGCACTCGTCGAGCACCATCGCGATGTCGGAACCGAGCCGGGCCTGGATGTCGACGGCGCGCTCGGGCGTAAGCTGATGGCGAGAGCCGTCGAGGTGCGACTGAAACTCGGCGCCTTCTTCGGTGATCGTCCGCCGTTCGGCGAGGCTGAACACCTGAAACCCACCGCTGTCTGTCAGCAACGGACGGTCCCAGCCGATAAAACGGTGGAGGCCGCCGCGGCGGGCAATGAGCTCATCGCCGGGGCGCAGAAACAAGTGATAGGTGTTGCCGAGAATGATTTCCGCGCCGCACTCGACGAGGTCGCGGTGAAGTGTGGCCTTGACCGCTCCCTGCGTGCCAACGGGCATGAAAGCCGGCGTCTGGACGAGACCATGCGGCGTTTCGAACTCGCCCAATCTCGCCGCGCCGTCGGTGCCGCGGAGAGTGAAGCGAAACGGCTTGCCCTGAGCGTTGTCGAAGGGGCGTCCCAACACGACTATTATTGTTCGAAGGCGTTGGGCTCTCGGCCCTGCGCCTAAACCCTCTCAAATGCACAAACTCCGCGTCGGTGTGATTTATGGTGGACGATCGGGCGAGCACGAGGTCTCGATTGTCTCGGCGTCATCGATCTTCGCGAATCTCGATAGCAGCCGCTACGAGCCTGTTCCCATTCGCATCGAGAAAGACGGGCAATGGGTTCTCCCCACTCGTCCGCCTGCCGTCGTCTCGGCGACGGACGTGACGAAACTTGGGCCCGGCTCGAGAGACGGCGCTCCCACGGTGGAACCAACCGCGGCCATTCGCGGTCTCGACGTCGTCTTCCCCGTCCTGCACGGACCATACGGCGAAGACGGCACGGTGCAGGGGCTGCTGGAGTTGGCCGACGTCGCCTATGTCGGCGCAGGGGTTCTCGGGTCAGCCGTCGGCATGGACAAGGCGGTGATGAAGACGATCTTCGCCGCTCATAAGCTGCCAATCGTCCCGCACATCACCGTGATGCGGCGGGAGTGGCAAGCGGACC
>DATCXH010000684.1:0-2387 GCA_036565925.1 Vicinamibacterales bacterium | reverse complement strand
CGGATCAATCGGCATGCGAAGGACACATCCTGTGCGAGGGTGTCGAGCCAGTACCACGCATTGCGCTCACGGACGATCTCTTTTGTTCGTTCGACGTTGCCGAACGTCTGCAACGCAGCCGCGCGCGCTGTCGCCGGATCAAGGCCGCGCGCGATGTTGTCGGCGATTTCCTCGTCGAGATGAGAGGCGATTTCTTCGTCGAGCCGGCGGCGGCGCCAGAACATCAGGCCTCTTCTTCGTTCGGATGCTGGAGCACGCGGCCGATCGCACGAACCATGCGTTCCCACTTTCCGGTTTCCGCGGACAGTTTCTTTCGCCCGGCACGCGTGAGCTCGTAGAAGCGCGCCCGCCGATTGAGGCCGGACACGCCCCATTTCGACTTGATGAGACGTTGCCGTTCGAGTCGTTGCAGCGCCGGATAGAGCGACCCATGGTCGACGAGCAGGTCCTCTCCGGAGGTGCGCTGAATCGTCACGGCAATGCCGTGTCCATGACGCGGACCAAATATCAGAGTCCGCAAGATGAGCATGTCGAGGGTTCCCTGCAGGAGCGACATCGGCACGTCGTCGGGCATGTTTAGTAGACGTCCTACCAGAGTGTAGGCCTGCTCTGGTAGACAGTCAACTAGAAGACGGGCATCGGCCCGGCGCGCCTCGCGTAGCCCCGCGCGCACAGGTGTGACCAACAATCACACTCCGATTGCGCTATCTTGTTCAGTGCAAACGGCTTGCTAATGGGCTCACTCTTTGCTCTCACCGAGAGCATGCGCACACTTGGACTTCTGTTCACGCTGCTCGTGGTCACGCCGCAGGCAGCCACCGATCAAAAACCTTCTGTACCCGAAGGCACGATCATCACGTCGGCGCAGGTCACCGGCTTCGACATCGATCGTCTGAGTCCCGGCCTTCGCGAGGCAATCCGAAATCTCGCCGGAACGCCGCTGAAAAAGGAACAACTCGACGAACTCGCGGCACGTCTCGAGGCGGAGCGGCCGCGGTATGTCGCCGCTGTGCGGACGGTCATGGAGCCCGGTGGAGAAGCGCGCGTCTTCTTCGTGATGGGCCGCCAGCAAGACTCCGAGCGCGACGACAACGTCAACAAACGCTACATCGTCGAGCAAGCTGACATCACTGGCGTGCCCGACGCCGAATTGACCGAGGCGCTTCGCGAGGATCTGAAGGCCGTGGTCGGCAAGCGACTCGACTCCGGCGAGGCCGACAAACTGCAGGAGAGCATCGAGCGCGATTTGCCGCGTTACGACGTCTCTCGACGCATCGAAAAGGGCAGCGAGGTTGGCCGCATCAAACTCCTTTATGAGGCACGCAAGAAAGAGCCGCCACCGTGGCTGCGCTTCGAGCCGCTCCGATCGAATCTCCTTTATCACTCCGAGCAGGGTTGGGGAGGGTTCTGGGACGTCAACATCGGCGACCGCACCATCCGTTTCGTGCCAATGTTTGCGCTCGCCAATTCCGAAGACTCGATCGAAGAGACTTCGAGCGTCGGCCTGCGCTTTGAGACGAGGAAGCTCGGCACGCGCAGGCTTGGCGCCAGCTTCGAGTGGTCCTGGTTTGATCAGGACTGGCGTACGCAGACGCTGGGGGCGCTGCCGCTCCACCCGGAGATTCCAGTTCCGTACGACACTCGAACGACTGTCACGCCGTTGCTGAAGTTTGCAATCACGCCCGACCTCAGCGTCGCTGCCGGCGTCAGCATCTCCGAACTCAAAGCACTTGCGCCGGCAACCGAGTCGCAGATGGCGAATGCCGCGGTTGCGTCGATTGAATTCGACCATGAGTGGAAAGAGAAATCCGATGCGACACATCGTGCCGTCGCCGGCTTCGGTGTCCGCGGTGGTTCTCGCAGTCTCGAAAGTGATCTCGCCTACACGAGGTACCTCGGTCAGGGCACGTATCGATTTGATTTGGGACGCCATCACGTCCAGGCGACCGGCATGGCCGGAGGAATCACCGGTCACGCGCCGCTCTTTGAGCGTTTTGCGCTCGGCGATTCGCTGACGCTTCGCGGCTGGGACAAATACGAGATCACGCCGGTCGGTGGCAACCGGATGATCTACTCGTCACTCGAATATCGGTACACCGGGGTCTCGCTCTTTCTCGACGTCGGCTCGGTCTGGGACGCCAACACCGAAAAGCATGTTCGCGTGTCCACTGGTTTCGGCTTTCACGGAGGTCCCGCGTTTCTGACCGTCGGTTTCCCGCTGAACACCGACAATCTCACCGCTATCGTTGCGCTGGGTCTTCGGATTCCAGGAGTTGGGGCGCGGTGGTAGGGCCGCGACGGGTCGCAGCGGTGCTGCTCACCGTGCTCGTGTTGGCGGCGGTGCCATCATCGGCGCAGACCTTGACGGTGGACACAGCCGGCGACGC
>DATCXH010000552.1:0-9920 GCA_036565925.1 Vicinamibacterales bacterium | reverse complement strand
GCTCGCTCGTTCTTCTGCAACAGTGGCACCGAGGCCAACGAGGCATGCCTGAAGTTCGCACGCCGCTATTGGCATACGCAGGGCGCCACCGATCGCGTCGGCTTCGTCGCCATAGAGCACGCATTCGGCGGCCGGACGATGGGCGCGTTGTCGATCACCTACGACGAGCATTATCGCGGACCGTTCGGCCCGTTGATCGGTCCGGTGACGTTCGTGAATCCCGACTCTCCGGATGCGCTCGCCGCGGCCGTAAACGATCGCACAGCCGCCATCATCGCTGAACCGATCCGGGGCGAGGGCGGAGTCCGGCCGCTGCCGCGGGCGTTCTCTGATGCGATCATGGATATCTGCCGCAGCACCGGCACGCTGCTGATCGCCGACGAGGTACAGACAGGTCTCGGACGAACCGGTTATCCGTTCTACTCACAGGCACTCGGTTGGGAGCCGGATCTCATCTCTGTCGGGAAAGCGCTCGGCTCAGGCGTACCTGTCGGTGCCGCGCTCGTGTCGGAAAAGGTCGCTGCGACAATCTCCGCTGGCGATCACGGCAGCACGTACGGCGGAAACCTGCTTGCGACGCGCGCGGCGGTCTTCTTCCTCGAGCAGTTGATGGATCACGGTCTGCTCGCCCATGTGAAGACCGTTGGCGAGCACCTCGAACGCCGTCTGCGCACGCTCGCGTTGAAGCATCCGGTCATTCGTGAGGTGCGCGGCGCCGGTCTGATGCGTGGCGTGGATCTGCGGATCGACGCGGCACCGGTGATCGAACTCGCACGGCAGCGTGGCCTGCTCGTCAACCGCACCAGCGAAACCGTCGTTCGTTTGTTGCCGCCGCTGACGATCGAAGCGGCGGATATCGACGCCGGCATCGATGTGCTCGATGCGGTGCTCGTGACTGTCGCCACGGAGGTGCCCGCATGAGGGTTGCACACACCACCAGCCCGGTCCGCGTCTTTCGGTCACGTCGAGCCGCGGTGCGGCCGTCGCGTTCGCGCGCTCGCGTCAGCATCACGCGTCCGCCGATCGTCCGCGCAGCGACGGCTGCTGACGTTGATGCGATTCAGGCGCTGATCGACAGGCACGTGGCTGATGGTCGTCTGCTTCCCCGTCGTCGCGAGGAAATCGCCGCGCATGCATCACGCTTTGTCGTGGCCGTACAAGGTCGTCGTGTGGTCGGGTGCGCCGACCTGGCCCCGCTCAGCCGGAACGTCGCCGAGATTCGATCGCTGGTAGTGGGCGGTGCGGCGCGCTCGCGCGGGATCGGACGACAACTGGTGGACGAGCTCGCGTCGCGGGCGGCAGCATCGGGTTTCGAGACGCTCTGCGCGTTCACACATGTGGCCGGCTATTTCATTCGGATGGGATTCTCGATCGTGCCGCACACCTGGCTGCCGGAAAAGATCGAAGCGGACTGCCGATCGTGCGCGCTGTTCAAAAGCTGCGGGCAGTACGCAGTGATGCGTCCCCTCGTTCGCGCGCGACAGACGTGCGTGCCGCTGACTTCGCTCCATGCCTGAGACCTCCACTGTGCGCGACTTCGCTATTGCTCCCACGACCGGCGGTGTCACGGCGCCGCAGGGCTTCCGGTCAGCGGCGCTGCACTGCGGCATCAAAGCCAAGAGCGGTGCTCTCGATCTGACGGTTCTGGCCGCCGATGGGAATGCGTCGGCGGCGGGAATCTTCACGACCAATCTCGCGCAAGCCGCGCCGGTCATTCTCTCGAGACGTCATCTCGAGCGCAGCAAGGGCGTCGCGCGTGCGATTGTCGTGAACAGCGGCTGCGCCAACGCCTGCACCGGCACGCAGGGCATGGCTGATGCCGATCGCATGGCGACAGAAGTCGCCACAACGATTGGATGCAGTCCGGAGCACGTGCTGGTGGCATCAACAGGGGTCATCGGCGTCAACCTGCGAATGGACAAGGTGATCACCGGCATTCAGGCGGCCGTACCTGCCCTTGCACGTGGCAAGGGCAGCGACACGGCCCGCGCAATCATGACGACCGACCCATTTCCGAAAGAGTGCGCCGTCACGGTGCAGACCGGCCGCGGAACGTTCATGGTCGGCGGCACCGCCAAAGGTTCAGGCATGATCGAACCGATGATGGCGACCATGCTCGGCTTCCTGACGACCGACGCTGCGGTTCCACCTGCACTCCTGCAGCGCTCGCTCAAGGAATCCGCACGCGACACATTCAACGCGATCACGGTTGACGGCGATGGCTCGACCAACGATTCGCTGTACGCGATGGCCTCCGGTGCCAGTGGCGTGATGATCGATGACGAGTCATACCCCACGTTGGTCGAAGCGCTGCTGACCGTCTCGCGCGAACTCGCGATCGGCATTGTGCGTGGCGGCGAGGGCGCAACGAAGCTGATTGCGGTGAACGTCCACGACGCACAGTCACGAGATACGGCACGGCAGGTCGCACGCACGATCGCCAATTCACCGCTCGTAAAGACTGCCGTGCATGGCGCCGATCCCAACTGGGGTCGCATTGTCGCAGCGGCCGGGCGATCGGGTGTGGCCTTCGACATGAATCACGTGACGGTGCACGTCGGCGGCATTCTGCTGTTCGAAAACGGCCTGCCCCGCGACGAGAACTCACCGCAGGCGGGTGAGTACTTGAAGAACACGGACCTGCACGTCGACGTCAACCTCGGCACGGGTGGGGGCGCAAGCGCAACAATCTGGACGTGCGATCTGAGCGCCGAGTACGTGCGAATCAACGGGGAGTACCGCTCGTGATCGACACAGCAACGCCGGTGGCTTTCGCCAAGGACTTCCTGTCGATCCTCGATCTGACGCCCGTCGATCTCGATCGGCTGCTGACGATCGCCGCGCAAATGAAGGCCGATCGCCGCGTTGGCCGCCAGACGACTCCGGCGCTGGCCGGCCTGCACGTGGCACTGCTGTTCGAGAAACCGTCGCTACGGACGCGGTCCACATTCGAGATTGCTATTCGCGAACTCGGCGGCGACACGCTGCACTTGCCCGCCGAGTTTGCCGAAGGTGTTCGCGAGCCGCTCGTGGATATTGCCCGCAACCTCGAACGATGGGTGCGCGCGCTGGTGATTCGGACCTTCGCGCAGGAGAAAGCGTCGATCATTGCCGACGCGGGACGGCAACTTCATGTCATCAATGCGCTGACCGACGAAGAGCATCCCTGTCAGGCGTTGGCCGACGCATTTACGCTCCGCGAGCGATGGGGCGACTGTCGCGGCCGGAAGGTGGCGTTTGTCGGCGACGGCAACAATGTGGCGACGTCATTGGCGCATGTCACGTCGATGATGGGTGTCACGTTGCACGTCGCCTCGCCCAGCGGCTACGAGCTACCTGATTCGGTGATCGCTGCGGCTGCGCGAATCGCCAGCAACGGCGCCGAGGTCAAGCGTTTCACCGATCCCCGGCAGGCGGTCGCAGGCGTGGATGCGGTGTATACCGATGTGTGGACATCGATGGGCGAAGAGGCCGAGGCCGACGATCGCCGTCGCACGTTCGCGCCGTATCACGTGAACGGCAACCTGATGGCGGCGGCGAACGCGAACGCCCTGTTCATGCACTGTCTGCCCGCGCATCGGGGCGAGGAAGTGGCATCTGAAGTCATCGACTCGGCGGCGTCGGTCGTCTTCGACCAGGCGGAAAATCGCCTCCATACGCAGAAGGCGCTGCTCCAGCGGCTAATTGGCCGGCGATGAACGGGTAAAATCCCGTTCGTGAAACCCTGGCTGACGCACTACGACTCGGACGTCCGTCCCTCGCTTTCACCGTATCCAGACAAGACGCTGCTCGACTACCTGGCCGCGCTCGCGCGCGACAACAGCAATGCCACCGCGTTGTTGTTCAAGGGGCGCATCGTCTCATACGGTCAGCTCGAGCGGGAGAGCACGGCGTTTGCCGCAGCACTGTGGGACCTTGGTGTTCGCAAAGGCGATCGCGTCGCCATCCTGCTTCCGAACTGCCCGCAGTTTTTCGTCGCCGAATTCGGCATCTGGAAGATTGGCGCGATCGTCGTCGCGGTGAACCCCACGTATAGCGAGCGCGAACTCGAACAAATTCTCGAGTCCACGCGTGCCGAGACGGTCGTCACGATGACGCCGTTCTACAACCGCCTCAAGTCGGTGCAGGGTCGCACGGGCGTCAAGCGGATCATCGCCACGTCGATCAAGGAATACCTGCCAGCCTTGCTGCGTCTGCTGTTTACGTTGTTCAAGGAAGCGAAGGAAGGCCATCGCATCACATTGGCGAAGGACGATTTCTGGCTGCAGGATCTGCTGGGTGCACATCGCGACACACCGCGGCCCGCTGTGACGGTGACGGGTGACGAACGCGCCGTGATCCTCTCGAGTGGCGGAACGACGGGAACACCGAAAGGCGTCGTCGGCCTGCATCGCCACTACGTCATCGCAGGGCTGCAGCTCTACGAGTGGACGAAGTCCGCCAAGAAGCCGTGGTCCGACGTCATCATGCTGCCGCTGCCGCTGTTTCACGTCTACGCCAACGTCGGCGTGCAGCCACTCGCGTTCGTCGGACCGAACCCGCTTTCGCTGATCCCGAACCCGCGCGACATCGGCGACGTGTTGAAGACGATCAAGCAGGTCAAACCTGCCTTCTTCAATGGCGTGCCCACGCTGTACAACGCGATGTTGAATCATCCCGATGTGCGGGCCGGCAAGGTGAACCTGCGATCGATCCGGCT
Source organism: Vicinamibacterales bacterium (assembly GCA_036565925.1). Classification (GTDB taxonomy): domain Bacteria; phylum Acidobacteriota; class Vicinamibacteria; order Vicinamibacterales; family UBA2999; genus Gp6-AA40. The sequence continues at coordinate 5,221 of DATCXH010000552.1, read as the reverse complement.
CTGTATATGCGGCGCATCGGCGCTCCTGGCCGAGACACGACGGCAGTTCGAGCAGCAGACGGGAGCGGTGATGCTCGAAGGCTACTCGCTCACCGAAGCGATGATGGCCTGCTGTCTGAATCCGGTGCACGGCAAGAGCAAGATCGGATCAATCGGTCTGCCGGTCTCCGACGTCGACGTCCGCATCGTTGACGTCGAGGACGCGACGAAGCCGATGCCGACTGGCGAGGTCGGCGAGTTGATTCTCCGCGCGCCGCAATTGATGCTCGAGTACTGGAACAATCCGCTCGAGACGGCGGACGTGCTTCGCACCTACGACTCGGGTGGACCGTGGCTGCATACCGGCGATCTCGCCTACATGGACGACGAGGGTTACATCTTTCTCGTCGATCGCAAGAAGGACATGGTGAAAACCAGCGGCTTCCAGGTATGGCCGCGCGAGATCGAAGAGGTGCTCGCCGCACACCCCGCCGTCCACGAAGTGGGTGTGGCCGGCATACCTGACCCCGTGAAGGGCGAGGTTGCGAAGGCGTGGGTAGTCTTGAAGGCCGGTCAGACCGTGACCGAAGACGAACTGCGCGCCTACTGCCGTGAACGCCTCGCCCCATACAAGGTGCCGGCGCGCGTCGAGTTCCGCAGCGAACTACCCAAGACGATGGTGGGAAAAGTGCTGCGGCGGATGCTCGCGACCGATCCTAAAGCGGCGCCCTGAGCTGAATACCCGCATCGCTGAGCGCCGTCCGAATTCGCGACGCGAGTGCCGCCGCACCGGGTGTGTCACCGTGCACGCAAATCGTTTGCACGTCGAGAGGCACTGGCGTCCCGTCCGTAGCGATGACCGTGCGCTCGCGTGCAATCGAGACAGCGCGACTGACGACGACCTCCTCGTCGTGGATCACCGCTCCAGGTTCATGTCGAGGCACCAGGGATCCATCGCGGCGATAGGCACGATCAGCGAACCCTTCGCTGACGGCCTGCACGTGTCGTTGCTGGGCCGCCTCGAGGGACTTGGAACCCGGCAGCCCGAATAGCTTCAGCGAGGAATCAACAGTCGCGATGGCTCGGGCGATCGCGTCGGCGAGATTCATGTCGCGTGCCGCCATGTTGTAGAGCGCCCCGTGTGGTTTCACGTGCGTTAGACGGACACCCTGGGCAGCAGCAATTCCAGCGAGCGCACCGATTTGATACGCAACGAGATCTTCCACCTCGCGAGGCGTGGCTTTCATCTCGCGGCGTCCGAATCCAACGAGATCGGGGAATCCCGGATGAGCTCCGACTGCGGCTCCATGTTCGCGGGCCAGCGCGACCGTAGCGCGCATCACGCCGGGATCGCCAGCGTGGAAACCGCATGCAATATTGACGGACGTCAACATGGGAATCAGCGCTGCGTCATGGCCTATCTCATAGGTGCCAAACGATTCGCCGACATCGCCATTCAAGTCGATCTGCATGGACCGAACGTTTCACGAACAGCCGTGTAATCCTTCCCACATTGTTGCCCCGCGTAAAACGTGCAACTCGCGAAAAATCGAAGGAAATAAATCGGCATGGTGCTTGCCATTAGAAAGTGCGTCGGCCTGTGGTTTACGGCAGGGCGCCGTAAATGCTGGGGGGAGCCAGGCCGGCATTTCAGGATGGGGCACCTTCGGGGGCTCCATCCTGTATTTTTTTCGGCCCAGAAATTTTCCGTCAGACGCCCGCACCCTCCGGGTACTCCAACGCCAACTTCAATTCTCTGGCGAGTGAATCGACCGTGGTCCCGGTCTTCTTCCACACGCCTTCACTCTCGAATCGCATGTTGCCTATGCGGCGTCCCCATGGCGCAATGACGCGGCCAATCGCGCGGAAGTCGCTGCGATCGGCGTGTTCTTGATCGAGCCGCCGTACGACGTCAGGCGCGACGCGGATGAATGCCCGTAGTGCGGTCGCTGACTTGATGCTGTACTTGCGGCCACCCCACGCGGCGTTGAACACCACCGAAACCTGCTTGAAGTAATTGACAAAGAACTTCTTCGAATCGTCGCGGAAATCGGCGGTCTTCTTTGGCCCGCCGAACGCATCGCTCGCGAACAGCTTCTTCAATTCCTGAGCGATCGGCGCCTGTGCAACACGACCGTGACCCACACCGAGCAGTTTGATCTCACCGTGGAGCGGAGAGTCCTCGCGATCGTTCAGTGCGCGCACGACATCATGCGCTGCAGCCAGGGAATCGTCTTTGTACAGCTGCCGACCTGACAGGCTGACCAGGTGCGATGCATTGAGTCGTGTGTGCTTGGCGTTGATCGTGACAAACATCTGAACGACATGGTCTTCCGGCAAGCGATCGAAAATGATTGCCGGCACCGTGAACTCCTCGTCCTTCATGTTCTCGATGTCAGCGTGCAACGCGAGCAGACGATGCTGTCCGTCAATAGCCCGAAGAATGCCTTCGCGTTCTGGCACCTTGAGACGCCCGACCGACGATCCGGCTTCGACGGGTTCGAATGTCAGTTTTTCGTCGCAAGAGATGATGACGGCGCCAGCGATCGATGGCAGATCCCGCGCCTGACGACACTGCTCGTAGTACTGAACCAATTCGTCGATCTTTCGCCTGATGATCTGCCGCTGATAGGCCTTTTCGCTCGAGGCGATACGGCGTTCGAGCAGATCCCAGTTCACCTTCGAGGGAGTCTTCTTGTTGCCGCCCCGAACCGGTTGTCCCGCCTCGCCGTAGCTCAGTACTTCGAATCGAACCAGCTTATCGATGTCTTCAGCAGTAAGAGAGGCCTGATAGAACCGAACCCCAAACTGCTGCATCCGGATTGCGGCAACGTTAATCATTCAGTTTTAGTCCCGGCAGAGATTGCCCCACACAGAAGAGGCGAATTGTAGCGGCCTGCCCCCCTGAATCTCAACCCGTTTCTCGCAGGCGGCCGCCCAATAACCGCTCTGGCGTTGCCCCCTCTACCCGCAGCTAATCATAGACACAACAGGAACTTAATAACGCTTTTAGATCACCTCGAGCGGCCCCCTGCACTGGCGAGCTTTGCCCGATCTTCGTGCAGGCCCGTGCACCGGGCTCAACAGTTGACGGCAGTGTCTCAACGACAGCCCGTCCTCCGAAATGCTGGAGTGCGTATTGTCTAGACGGAGATCGGCGGCCTCCTTCGACGCCGTCCCGGGAGTACCCGATCCTTCAGTTTGACCAGGCCGTAGAGCACCACAGTGAAGAGGCCGAACGCGGCGAGCGCCTGCTCGAACGTAAGTCGCCGGTGGATCGGCCACGTCAAGAACCCGTAGACCATCTCGACGTGGATCCAGTAGACAAACAGCGAAGCGATTCCAAGTTCCTGAATCGGCGAACGGCCCCGAACGGTTTTCATCCAGGCATAGGCGATCGGAATCGCGGCAACCAGGACCCCCAGCCGCAGCACGAAGAACGTGGGTGAGCTCGTCCAGAAACTGGTCTCGCGATAAATCGGAGGCAGCAGCGATAGACCGTATCCAGACGCGACGAGCACCGGGCCAAGCAGTGCCAACCAGACGATCACACTCCGTTCATCGTGCGGGGTACGAGCGCGCTCGAGCCATAGTCCCGTGGCCGCACCCGCGACCACGAACCCGCCCCACGGGAGCAACGTGAAGCCGCTGTATTCGGGTATCGGCTTGAAGTACGCCTCGATTGGATCCGGAAGCCAGGCGAGCGCTGTCATCGCGCGAACGATCGGCGTCAGCATGGCGGCAACCACCGTCGCCGTCACGAGTACCGCAACTCGTGTTGCTGTGCGTCGGGCCAGCGTCCACAAGAGCGCCGTCGCGAGCATCGACAATCCCATCACGTTGAGAATGTCTACCTTCAGGAAGGAGCGAACACCGCCAGCGCCAAGCACCGCGGACTGCAGACGAAACAGAAACGCCAGGCCAAAAATCTCCCATCCGCGTCGTCGCGCACGCGCCGACGCTTCAGCGTCGGTCATGCCTTTCTCGATCCGAGAACCGGCAGCCAGCGCGAGCGCGACGCCGGCAAGGAACAGAAAAGTCGGCGCGCCGAATCCGCCCACCACGATTGCCCACTTGTAATCGCTGCGAGCGTGATCTGCGGCACGGGTCCACGAATCGAGGGTGTGCGCCTCGACCATGATCAGCACGGCGACACCGCGCAGCCAATCGAGGTACACGCGTCTCGTCACTGTGTTCTTACAGCGTCCCTTTCATGCGGACGGCGCCACGTCGAAGGACGTCGTGAGCTCGATGTCCTCGCGCAACGAATGCCACACAGAGCAGTACTTATCGCGCGATAACGCAATGGCGCGCTCGAGTGCCGCCGACGGCACATCGCCTCGGACGTGAAAATGCAGTTCGGCGCGAACGACGCGGGCCGGCGGCGTCTGGGCCCGCTCGGCAACGATATGGGCGCTGAATCCGGTCAGCGCGTGACGACCCTTTCGGACAATATCGACAACGTCGGCCGACATACAGCCGGCCAGCCCGAGAACCAACATCTGGACCGGCGAAGGCCCTGCGTTGCTGTCTCCGTCCACGACGGTCGTAATGCGCGCGCTGGTCGCGTCGAAACGCAGCGCTTCGGTCCAGACGAGGTCAGCAACGACTGGAGGCTTCGCCATAGCGGGAATTGTAGACTCACCGCCGCGCGTCGGCGCGCCGCGTGTCCGCGCGCCCCGCGTCTTCGCGGCTGACGACGGCTGGGGATTCGGCGTCGGCAAGGAAGATAGACGAGGGACTCCCGCCGTCGATAGCGATCGTCCAAATGTCGGCCCGACGTACCGTCGCGCTTGCCGAATGGCCGACGGCGTAGAGGATATGTCCATCATCCAGCCATTCGATTTGATCGTCGATGTGCTTGGACTCCGGCAGTTGGCGTACGGTCATGGTCGCCAGATCGATGACAGCCGGTTGCCACCACACGTCGAATCCGGTTCCAAACCGCTTCTTGAACGCGATGTGCTTCTCGTCTGGGGATAGCGATGGACATTCGATGTCTTCGGCGATTACGCGGAACTCGCGCGCCGCGACATCACCTTCGACCAGCAGAATCCGGCCGCCGGTCCCCAGCGTGGCATAGATGCGATTCGGATCATGCGTGAACGTCACGCCCCAAAAGTTGAAATCGATGGAGTAGAACTCCTTCCCGTCACGCGACACGGCAAAGGACTCGAGATCTGCGACATCTTCCCCCGACGGCATTCTCACGATTCGGCTCCGGGTCGAGAGGCCGGCGGCG
>DATCXH010000167.1:0-3182 GCA_036565925.1 Vicinamibacterales bacterium | reverse complement strand
CTTCATCTGTCGTGCATTCGTGCGGAGGATCTCGCCGAGGTTGTGCGCGGCCAGAGTGTCCACGAAATCCCACCACGCGCCGGTCACGATCATCTCTTCGAGCATCGGGACCGACGAGAGCGTCAGGAATTCTCGATACGCCCGCGCCTGAGTCAGCAGTACGGCGGCGTAGCGTTCCTCGCGGAAGCTCGCGTTTCTCCACAGATCGAGAACGACCCGCTGCCATTCGGCAGCGGTCGACAGCGGATGTAACGCGAAGGTGTCGCGGCAGAGTCGCTTCAGTATCGGCGCCGACACACCGCGATACGGCATCGGCGACTTCATGTACGCCTGCATTTGTGGCGCTTTTTCCGGATCGGCGACCTCGGCCAGCCGGCGGCGTATCGTCAAGGCGACAGGATGCGTCAATGGAGATCCGAGCGGCTACCAGGCGAGTCGGCCGCCCGGGGAGCGCGCCTGGAAACACTGTACGGCAGTATACTCAGGCGATTTCACCCCGAAGGTAGGAAGGGGCTCTCTGCCCGGGAGGTTCGTGAATGCGCGCATTGATGGCGATTGGGCTGGCGGCAGCCCTTGCAGTGGGAGTGAAGGCTCAGACCACCGAGCTGAAGGTCGGTGACACCGCGCCCGACTTCAGTCTGCAGGCGTCAGACGGCAAGACGTACAAGCTGTCGGACTTCAAAGGGAAGAAGGCAGTCGTCGTCGCCTGGTTCCCGAAAGCGTTCACGCAGGGCTGCACCATCGAGTGCAAGTCGCTCGCGGAGAACGGCGACAAGATCCGCATGTATGACGTGGCCTATTTCATGGCGAGCACCGATACCGTCGAGGACAACACCAAGTTCGCCAAGGCGACGAGCGTGACGCTGCAGGGTCGTGGCGGCGGCGCGTCAACCGTCGTGGATAAGAAGGAAGCGGATTTCCCCCTGCTGGCCGATCCGACCAAGGAAGTGGCCGGCAAGTACGGCGTGCTGATGCCCAACGGTCAGGTCGCCAATCGCTGGACCTTCTACATCGACAAGAACGGCAAGATCTCCTACATCGAGAAGGCGGTCAAGCCGGCGACGTCGGCTGAAGACATGGTGAGCAAGCTCGCCGAGCTCAAGGTTCCGATGAATCACAAGTAGATTGATGTAGCGTCCGCCTTCAGGCGGACCAATGTGGCGTCCGCCTTCAGGGACGTCATGACGAGTAAACGGGCCGCCGCAAGGCGGCCCGTTTCGTTTACGCCGCTACCCTGGCGTGAATCGCCTGCGCCATCTCACGTCCCAACCGCTCGACCTGATTCCAATCCGTCAGCTCATGATCGCGACTGGTGTCGGTCGGCCCACCTTCCTTCTTCGCGATTCGCCTTATCAGCCAACGCACGAAGAAGTTGTACTCGCGGTACGCCAGGCGTCCGGCCACCGACAGGATGAACGACGGCCTCCATCCGTGCGCCGCGGGGAACGCGCGTGCGATGCGATCGGCTTCGGCCACTTCGTTCGCGTTTTTCGACGCCGCGGCAAGGCTGACTGAGACGAATGCTGACGGCACAGCATTCAACTGCTCGGCATGTGCGTGGACGAAGTGAGCGGCGGACTTTTGATGCCGCCCCATATGGAGCGATGCGCCGACGAGGACGCCGTGGACGCGGCTCCAATCGATGGCCTCGGCCTCGGTCGTGGAAACGTCGATCGCCTGACTGTCGAGACCGTGTTCATGAAGCACCGCGGCGAGGCGATTGGCGATGAGCGCCGTCTGCCCTTCGCTGGTCGCGAAGAGCACGGGCACCTCGCAGCGGACGGGTTCTGCAAGCGTGTGTGCCATGCCGATCATCACGGCAAGTCACGTGCCTGCGAATGCTGCGGATTGGCGCGAAAAATCAGGCGTTTGTGTCGTCGGCACGCGTTCAATCGGGAAATCTCGCGCGCGGGGTGGGAATATCACCCGCGTTCGCTTGTGACGTTCGTGAGCGAGCTCCGGCGCGGCCGGCTCTGCTCGCGTGCTAGAATCGACCTTCCGTCCACGCCTGCGCGGCGTGGTCACGCCTTGCCGGCGTAGCTCAGTTGGTAGAGCAGCTGATTCGTAATCAGCAGGTCGTCGGTTCGAGTCCGACCGCCGGCTCCAACCTTCGCTTCTTTGTCTCGCGGGGGTTGTCCACCATAGCAACGCAGACATCACGCATCGCTACGGTGGACCTCAATCTGCGATCTCATCGTGACTTCTTCGGCTCACTCTTGACGACAAGCAACCGGTATTCACCTTGCTCGAGCTTGATGTATGCCGTCTTTTTCTCGACGGCAAACCTCACCGAGTCGCCGACAGATAGATAGCGAACGAACCCGTCACTGCCAATCGCGACCGCGGCCTGCAAGTAGTAACGGCGATCATCGGTCTCGACGACGTACGTCGCGACTTCGGTCATCTCTGGCTTGTTGAATCCCGGAGGCATGCGCTCGTGGACCGGGTCGCCGACGAATGGCGTGCGCCCGACACCCACCTGGATGCACGTTCCCGATTGCCACAAGCGATCGGCGCCATGCGCGACAACACCGGTCACGATAAGCAACGCGACGGCGGCGCACACCGTTTTCATCAAAGCCTCACCGCTCACTGTTCCGCGGGTGCAAGCCGGCCCCGCACTTTCGTGCGCTCACCCATCGCCTCTCTCGAGCCCGCCGACATCCGGCAACGTGCGAGTGTAGAGCGCAGCGTCGAATCTACGGCAGAGGATGTTTCACCCACCCGATCTGCTGATACATCGTCAAGAAGTCGAAACAGTTCCACCCTTCGACGAGTCGCCCACCCTGCACGAGGCAAATCACGATGCCGGTGAACTCGATCGGGTGGTCCGTGGGCGGGCCGCCCAGGGCGTGACCAACATGCCGGCCCTTGACCCGGCAATACGCCGCACAGGTATCGCCTTCGGTCACCGTTCTCTCGACCGCGATCTCGAGATCACCGAGTGCTTCCCAAAAGACGTGAAACACCTTCTTGAACTCGGCAGCCCCGCGTATCGGCGCCGCGCCTGGTCCGCCAAGACCATGGACGACCAGATCCGGTGCGGCCAGCCGGTCGATGGCCTCCTCGCGGCCCTCATCCCACACTTCCTTGAACCACTGCCGAACGACGGCTTCCGCTGTCGGTGCCATGGGAGCTCCTTTGCCAGCGCACTTTACCTCTTGTGCTGCCAGAAGGTCTGC
>DATCXH010000555.1:0-4323 GCA_036565925.1 Vicinamibacterales bacterium | reverse complement strand
GGGCCGCCGGAGCCTTGGCGTAGGCGGAAACCGGATTCGCGACGCAGCAATGCCGGCACAGCCTTACGGTCAGGCGGATTACATCTTGCGACCGCAGGTCACACTCCGCATACCCGACGTTCTGACAAAGAATTCAGAATTCTGTCAGGCGTCCGGCTGATAGCATTCGCGCAGTCATGGCCGCCTCCGTCTTCATCAAGCGCTCGCTGATCTTCATTCACCGCTGGCTGGGCATCGCGCTGTGTGTGGTGTTCCTGCTCTGGTTTCCGTCCGGCATCGGGATGATGTATTGGACCTATCCCGACGTCAGCCGCGACGATCGGCTCGAGCGCTCGCCGGCGCTCGACGCGTCCACGATCAAGTTGTCCCCCGCTGAAGCGCTGAAGGTGCTTGGTGTGGACGATGACCCCGGAGCGATTCGACTCAATACGTTTGACGGCCGTCCGGCGTACCGCGTCGGCGGATTTGGCGGACAGTCGATCGTCTATGCCGACACAGGCGAAGAGCAGCTCGCTGTGCCGATGGATATGGTTCAGCGCGCCGCAGCGGCGTGGACCGGGCAGCGCATCGAGACGGCGACGGTGGAAGAGATGACCGACGTCGATCAGTGGACGGTGCAGACACGGCTGCGCGATCTGCAGCCGCTCTACAAGTTTTCGTTCTCCGATGGGCAGCAGGTCTACATCTCCGCGAACACAGGCGAAGTGGAGCAATATACGACGAGGGGATCGCGGTGGGGTGCGTATGTCGGCGCGATTCCCCATTGGCTGTACTTCACGCCACTTCGCAAGCACGGCGCTGAGTGGAGCAGGCTCGTGATCTGGTCGTCGGGCATCGGCACCGGCGCCGCGATCCTTGGCATCGTCATCGGTGTCTGGATGTATTCGCCGTCGAAGAAGTATCGCAATGCGGGCTCGCCAACGAGCATCCCGTATCGCGGGCAGAAGCGCTGGCACACCATCTTTGGTCTCGTGTTCGGTCTCGGTGCGGCGACGTGGGCATTCAGCGGCATGCTGTCGATGGACCCGTTTCCGCGGCGAACGAATCGTGCGACCAACGGCGGCGCGCAGATCGCGCGTGGCGTGACAGTCAACCCGCGCAGCATTCAGGGAGCGTTGCGCGGACGCACGTCGCTCGACGCATTCGAACGAAAACATCCAAAGGACGCGCTCGCGCAGCTTTCCGGGCTGCAGGTGAAGGAACTCGAATTCACGTCCTTCATGGGCTCACCTGGTTACCTGGCCACACTGGCCGACGGGACGACCCGGATCGTGCCGGTCGATGGTGCGCCGATTGCCGGATTCACAGCGGAGCGAATCACCGAGGTGGTGAAGAAGGCAGCGGGGGAGAAGGGGCTCGCCGAGATCAAGACGATCGATCAGTACGACATGTACTACCTCGATCGTCGTCGTGAGCGGCCGCTGCCGGTTGTTCTCGCACGTTTGAACGACGAGGAGAACACGCGTCTCTACATCGATCCCAAGACATCGCGCGTGGTCAGCACGTACAGTTCTCGCAACTGGATGAGCCGCTGGCTCTATCACGGTCTACACTCGCTCGATTTCCCGTGGCTCTATAACTACCGTCCGCTCTGGGACATCGTCGTCATCACGTTCATGGTCGGCGGGACCGCGTTGTGTGTGACGTCGTTGGTGCTCGCGTGGCGGGTGCTCGGACGGAAGGCGCGCGCGCTGGTTCCGGTATCGCGGGTCAGATCCGAGTTGAGCGAGGATTTGGCGTAGGCCTGAGCGCCGGGTCCAAAGAACGGGCCTGGCCTGCAGCTGTTCAAGTTCCCCCTGATTAGCGTTTAATTCAGCAGACCCGGATCTCCCGGGTCGACATCACAACTCATGATCCGGCAGCGAGTGGTCCATCTTGCGATCATCGTGTGCGCAGCGCTGATCGTCGCCGCGCCAGGGCCGGTTTCGACGACGGCGTTTCTCAACCAGTTCAACGCGTACTTCGGCAACCTGCACGCGCACACGACGCTCTCTGACGGCAGCGGCGCTCCGGCCAACGCCTTCACGATGGCGCGCAGCACAGCGAAGCTGGATTTTCTGGCGGTCACCGAGCACAACCATTCGGCAGCGGCGCATCCGAAGGAGTCGCCGGTCTTTGGTACCGGCATCGCTGCCCAACACAGCCTCTATTCGAAGCTGACATCCGCGGCGAACTCCGCCGATGTGAACGATACGTTCGTCGCGCTGTTTGGTCAGGAGTTCTCGACGATCAGCAGTGGCAATCACATGAACGTGATTGGCGCAAGCAAGGTTATCGACGAGAACGACGTGCCCAGCGGTGACTTCAAGGCGCTGTACGGGACGTTCCTGCCAGACGACAACGCCGTCCGCTTCATCCAGATGAATCATCCGTGGGAGAACAACACCGCCCCCGCGAAGAACTACGGGCTCGAACAATTCGGCAAAAGCTTCACCAAGCTCCGCAAAGCGAGCGAGCAGTGGCTGCGTACGATCGAAGTCATCAACGGTCCGGGCCTGAAGGAAGGCACCGACATGCGGGCGAGCGTGAGAGGCGAGAGCGCCTATCTGAAGTACCTCACGCGGGGCTTTCACATAGCACCGACTGCTGACCAGGACAATCACCGCAGAAACTGGGGAACTGCGACGGCGGCACGAACCGGAGTGCTGGCAACGAGACTGACGCGCCAATCCATCCTCACAGCGATCGACCGGCTGCGTGTCTATGCGTCGACGGATAACTCTCTCGAGGTGAAGTTCGGCGTAAACGGCGCGGTAATGGGTTCCAATGTGACCTCGAGTTCTCGCGATCTGAACGTCGTCTGGAGCATCCACGATGCGAACGAGCCGAACGCGAAGTACCGAGTGTCCGCAGTCGTCGGCCGCGAGATGGTCGCCGATCAAAAGATCACGACAAAGCTGGCGGATCAGAAAGGCGACGGCGACGGCGCTGCAACGTTCCACACCACGTTTCAAAAGCTGTTCTTGTATTTGAAGATCGTCCAGGAATCCAGCAGCACGGACGACACGGTGATCACCAGTCCGGTCTGGATCACGATCGAGTAGTGGCGGGGTCAGTAGTGGCGGGGTCAGTAGTGGCGGGTCTTAAGACCGCCTCTACACCTCTACGTGAGGAGTCAGCGTATGAACTTCACCGACCTGGTCAACAAGTTCCTCGATAACGCGAACGTTGGCAAGGTGGTCGCCGACGGCGGATCGGGCCTGGCGCTGTCGATTCCGTTGCTCATGATCCTTGGCCTCAGCTCGAACATGTCGGTGGTTCCGGCAGACACGATTAAAGAAACGCTGATGCCGAAGCAGGCGAGCGTGTTCGCCGAGCACCTGCGTAACCGTGAAGCGTTCTGCTCGGAGCTCGGGATTCCCAAGCGCCCGCCGACGCCGAGGTCTGAGGACCCGGATCCGGTGCAGGAACAAGTGCTGTCCGCGCAGCGCTGCTACCTCGATGGCGTTCGTGAGGCCGCGCGTCTCAACGGCGAACTGGAGATCCTGCGGTCGCAGTATGCGGCGGACCTGAAGGCGGCGAAGGTGGTCGATGCGACGCTCGCCAAACAGAAAGAGATCCAGCCAATGGCGGATCGTCTCTCGGTCCAGCAGGAGATCACCGAGGACTCGGCGGCGCGGCTGGCCGCTGCGGAGAACGAGCTGAAGGACGCGCGGTCGTTTGGATTCAACGCCCGAACGCTGACCGACAACCTGAGTGCGATCCTCGGGTTTGCATTCGTGCTCGCGGTGATCGGCAGCCAGGTTGCGCGACTGCTGTTCATCAACCTGATTTACGACAAGCTCGAAAAGCCAAAGAAGACCGAAGGAGCCAGAGCCGCGTCGGCTGATTCCGATTCGCTGCGCGCGAACTACCTGCGCTACACGGAAGCGGCGATCAACATGATCCTGCCCGTGCTCTTATTCGCCTTTGTGTATCCGAAGTATTCGGCGGAGCGGCTTGGCGGTGAACCCATACCGGGGCTGTGGTATGCCGGCGGCATCGCAGTCGCGACGGCATTGTTCTTCGTCGGCCAGTTCACGTATCGCAGCTATCTCGAGAAGGCAGGGCAGGTCTCTCCAGCACCACAGCCGGAGTAGCGCGTGGTGTGCGTCCGGCGGGTCCAACGATCAGGACCGCCCTGCGACTATGCTTCAGGGAGCTGCACTACCAGGGTGATCGCGCCGGAGAGGCGCTGCCAGTCTGCGGTTTCTTTCTCGAGGTGTCGGCGTCCCTTGCGCGTGAGCGCGTAGAACTTCGCCCGGCGGTTGTTCTCGCTCGGTTTCCATTCGGCTTTGATCAGGCCTTGCTGTTCGAGCTTGTGCAGCGCGGGATAGAGCGAGC
>DATCXH010000912.1:0-2144 GCA_036565925.1 Vicinamibacterales bacterium | reverse complement strand
GTCACCCTACTGAGCGATGCGACGGCCCCGCCGTTTCGCGCGCGCGGCGCTACTCACGAATTAGCGCGGACGTATCTCGCGCCATCGCGGCGTCAGGTGCGGCTCTACATTGGGTATTTCGTCGATCAGTCGCAGGGGCGGGAACTGGTGACTGAGCAGACGCTCGCACTCATGCAGGGTGCAAAACCCGTCACGCTCCGAATGGCAGACGGCCGGAATAAGGACGCAAGCGAACTGGTTCGGACTGCGAAGGGCACAAGCCAGTACGTGCTGTCGTGGTACGAACTGAACGGCCATTCGACCTCGAACGGTTACTCGGCGAAGGCGTGGACCACGTGGGACGCGCTCGTGCGACGGCGTACGAGTGGCGCGGTCGTGACACTCACGGCTGATGTGGCATCTGACGCGGATGTGCGTGAGGCAGCTGCCGATGTGCAAGAACTCGCGACGTTAGTCGCGCCGGTGCTCGAGACGTACCTCCCTCGCTAGATCATCGTGAGCGTCCATCACCTTCAACCATCGGAGCATCAGCGCTGGGAGGACTTCGTGAAGGCCGCGCCTGGTGCGCACGCCTATCACCGCTTGGGATGGTCGTCGGTGATCGAGCGCGCATTCGGCCAGCAGACGTACAAGCTGATCTCCGAAGATGCCTCCGGCAATGTGAATGGCGTCTTGCCTTTGGCGCGCCTCCGCAGCCGGCTGTTTGGTGACTTTCTGGTCTCGTTGCCGTACCTCAATTACGGTGGGCCGTGTGCCATCGACGCCGAAACCGAATCGCGGCTGGTCGACGAGGCGGTCCGTCTGGCACGTGACGAAAACGTCCAGCACCTCGAGCTCCGGTTGACTGCGCCTGAAGGCTTCGGGCTGCATGTAAAGGCGTCGAAGGTTTCCATGCGCCTTCCTCTGGCCGGAGATGCTGATTCGCTCTGGAAATCGTTCCCCTCCAAGCTGCGTAATCAGGTTAATCGCCCGATAAAAGAAGGGATGGTGGCCCGGGTTGGCGGCCTCGAGGAGCTCGACGCGTTCTATCGAGTCTTCGCGATCAACATGCGGGATCTGGGCACTCCTGTGTATTCCCGTGCCTTCTTCGAGACGGTTCTGCGGGAATTCGGACCGGATTGTCGCATTGTCGCCGTCTACTACCAGAATCAACCGGTCGCGAGCGGATTTCTGGTCGGCTTCAAAGATACGCTCGAAATTCCCTGGGCATCTTCACTGCGGAGCGTCAACCGGCTGGCACCGAACATGCTCCTGTACTGGACTGTTCTGAAGTACGCGGCCGACCAGGGCTACCGAGTCTTCGATTTCGGGCGGTCTAGCCCGGACGCCGGGACCTATCGGTTCAAGGAGCAGTGGGGTGCGAAACCTTTGCCCTTGTACTGGCACTATTGGGTGCGACCCGGCGGGAAGGTTCCCGACCTGTCGCCGGCGAACCCGAAGTACCGCGTCGCGATCGACATCTGGAAACGCCTACCGCTGAGCGTGACCAACCTCATCGGACCGGCGATTGTCAGGAACATTCCGTAATGCTCGCTCGAGTCCTCGCGCCAACGGCCGCTCCGCTCGACGGACCGGCGCTGCTCGCCGCAGCGTGGGCGGCGATCACGCCCGATCGGTCCGCGCAATTGACGCGAGAGTTCGCCGAGTTCGTGATCGCCGACGAAGCATTTCTCTTTTCGAGCGGTAAAGCGGCGCTGACCGTGCTGCTCGAGGCGTTGGCGACGTTGCGGCCCGCCCGCTCGGTTGCGATCCCTGCGTACACGTGTTACTCGGTGCCCGCGTCTGTCGTACGCGCAGGGCTGAACCCGGTCTTGATCGACGTCGATCCGCGCACACTCGATTTTGACGAGTCGTCGCTGCGTGAGGTCCTGCAGCGGACGGATCTGCTCTGTGTGTTGCCGACGCACTTGTTCGGCGTATCGGTGGACGTTGAGCGCGTTCGATTGCTCTGCCGCGCCGACGTCTTCGTCGTCGAGGATGCCGCGCAGGCGCTCGGTGTGACTGGTCGTGACGGTCGCTTAGTCGGGACCCGCGGCGATGCAACGCTCTTCAGTCTCGCTCGAGGGAAGCATCTCACGTGCGGTCATGGCGGCATCATCGCTGTTCGCCATCCTGAAATTGCGAACGCGTGCCGCGCACTTTAC
>DATCXH010000692.1:0-2593 GCA_036565925.1 Vicinamibacterales bacterium | reverse complement strand
GGCAACGCCTTCGAGAACGATTTCGCCGCGGCATCCGATTCCGTCAGCGGACGATCACCTTGCTCAGCCTCGTCCTGCGCGTCGTCGGCCGTTTTGTTGGTCATCGTCGTCGCGAGCACGATTGGCACGCCGTACTGTTCGGCCAGTCGAATATCCTCAGCGCGCTCCTCGAGGATTTCCTCGAAGTCGAGCCCACGCTCTGCGCATGCCCGCTGCAACGAATTCATGCCGGCCGCGATCTCGATCAACTCGCCTTGAACGTCCTTGAGCGGATCGATCCAATCGAATCCGCGCGGCTTCCAGAGCACACGAGTCCAGCGCTTCCAGTCATAGTCGCTGATCCCCTCGATCATCCGGTTGAGCAGCGCCATCTTGAGCCAGCGTCGGTAGATCCTGTCTAGCACGTGCGAGACGACAAATCCTTGGAGCCGTCGCCAGTGCGTCCGCTCGTCGAGCATGCCGACGCGGAGGGAGCCGTAATTCGCCTGCGAGAGATCGCCCGTGAGCGTGCCGTAGGAGACGCCGAATCCGATCGCGACATAGTGCGACATCATGCGCGTGAAATCGGGAAACGCGCTCGTGGGATGTTGCGGATCCCACAGCTTGAGTTCCGCGCCCATGCCACGGAGATCGAGCAGCGAGGCCGGTTCCGCTTCCGTCGGGATCGCGTTCTGATTCCCGTTCTCGTCGCCCGTCGCGTTCGGATTGATCGCAGGCCCATCTGCGTTCTGCTGATCCACGACCGCGCCCATCGACGCCGATGCCACGCGCGCCGCGACCAACTCCGCTTCGACGTACCCGTCGAGCATCTTGATCGTGGTCATAATCGCGGCGGCGTGCGGGATGCCTCGAGACTGTCCCGCGCGACGCGGAATGAACGTGTGGACGATCTGCTCGGCTGGAACTTTCTCTCGCGTGCGATCGATCGATGGCTCGCTCGGATGCCGCGTCCAGAGGTAATAGAACGTCGGCGCCCCGAAGGCGTCGTACTCGATGCCCTGGCGAATGAGCGGCGTGTTCGGCCCCATCCGCTCTTGATTCATCGTCTCGTCCAGATAGTCCGGATCGAGGATTTGAATCATGAATCCGTAAGGACCGAACTGCGGGCCTTCCCACATCCGAATGAGGATTTCGCCGTCCGTCGCCCATTCGGAGACGGCCAGCGCGAGGCATTCCGTCAACGTCAGCTTCTTCGTGACGTCGCAGTGTTCGGCGCGCGACCAATCGAGCCATCCGTCTTCGATGCCCTTGTTTGCGCCTCGATGCAGCGCCGTTCCGTCCTTGAGCTTGTTCTTCGCCTTGAGGCGGATGCCGGTATCGCCGATGACGTTCTCAGCGACGAGCTGCGAATAGCGGGCACCGAACGGGGAATTGCGATCGAGATCGCGCGCGCGGTTCCGCAGTGTCTTGAGCTCATAGCGCGTTTCCTGGTCGGCCGACCGTGTGGCCGCCATCACCCAGTCGGAGGTCAGCCGATTGAAGCCAGCACCGGCAAACGCGTTCCGCTTCTGGGGCGGCTTCGGTGCGATCGCGCGAGCGAGTGCCGTCCGGATCTTCGAGAGTCGACTCGCCATCAGCCGAACCTCCGACGAAGATCCACCGGGCTGCCTGCTGGCGAGAACGCGAAGTTGACGCGCGGGATCTGCCCGTTCGGATTCTGCAATCGCGCGACTTCAGCCGCGTACTGCTTCCGGAGTCGCTGCAATTCGAGCGTCGGCAGCTTGGTGACGCTCGTCCCTTCGGTCGTGTACGCCTCGATCCCGCCGTCGGCATTGCCGGTGAGTCTCGCCTTGAGTGCGGCTTCGATCGCGGCGAGCATCACCACGCAGTACGGTTGCTCAGGCGCGTCGGCCGAGAGATCCGCGGAGACGGACATCGGGAACTGCGCCAGCGTCTTGCGCCGTGCGCCACTCGTCAACCATACCGTCAGCGCGTACTGGCCCGCCGTCAGGTCTTCCGTGTCGCCGCTCCCGAGGAAGACGTGGGCGTCCGATCCTTCGACCGTACACGTGGCGTCGGCAGTCGACGGCCCAGTGATACGCGCCGATGGCGTGTATCCCGAATAGTCCGACGGGATCTCGACTAGGAACTCAATCGAGTCGCCCGCGACGATCTGGCGAGGCGCGGTGTGCGTCAGCGGGACAGTCACGCCCCGAGACCACCTGATAGGCGATCACGGAGCGTGGCGTCTGCCGGCTCGCGCTGGTTCGGTCCCATTCGACTCCTCCGCAACGTCTCACGACGTGGCACTGCTACGGCATGTGGCCGCCTCAGCGTATTCTACACGACGTTTCTAGAAACCATTAACTAGCATTTTGTTGCGGTCGGTATGACGTCGGACAGGCGACGCGACGGGCGATCTGCACGCGGATATTCCGTGCGCGATCCAGCCGCCACACGATCGCGATGCGCATCACGACTTGCCGGATCGTCTGTGGCCGCACGCCGAGCAGCGCGGCGATTTGCTTGTCTTGCCACCCCTCAGCGATGAGCAACGCGACGCGCTCCTGTCGGCGCGTGAGTCCCATCACGCCGGTCATCGTCTCCACGAGTTGACGTATCCGCTCCCTGGCGGACGACGGGGCGGGGCGGG
>DATCXH010000274.1:0-2442 GCA_036565925.1 Vicinamibacterales bacterium | reverse complement strand
GTGACCGTCAACGATCCGAAGACCTGGACCAGGCCCTGGAAGGCGTCGTTCCCGCTGCGGCGCGACAACACCTACCAGATGTTCGAATACGCGTGTCACGAGGGCAACTACGCGATGCGCAATACGTTGTCGGGTTCGAGGGCTGACGAGAAACGATAGACGAAAGGCAAAGGGCGTGCGCTAGTTTTGGTGGGCATCGATGCGCTGGGCTCTTCGTGCGATCGCCTGTCTTATTCTGTCCGCCAGTGTCTCGGCACAGGAGTTCGACGTCGTATCCATCAAGCTCGATCCCGTCAGCCGGCCGCCAGTGAACGTCATCGACAAGACGTTCATGAAGGCGTCGGCGACCGCTGCGCGGAACGGCCGGTATGCTCAGCGCGCGACCACACTCGGCACGTTGATTGAGGCCGCCTACGGAGTTCGCGACTTCCAGGTTCTCGGCGCGCCGTCGTGGGTCAACTCAGAGCGGTACGACCTCGACGCTAGAGCGCCCGGAGCCATGACCTTCGACGAGATGCGGCCCCTGCTGCAGAACCTGCTGGCCGATCGCTTCAAGCTCGCCTTGCGCCGTGAGACGCGACAGATGCCGGTGTACGAGTTGGTGCCGGTCGACAGCGGTCTCACGATCGTGCCGATGAAAGAGGGAAGTTGCGTCCCCATTGAGAAGGCGAAACCGTTTGAACCGCTCAATATTTGCGGCGGGTTGCGACGCCAGATCGTGAGTCCCGCACCGGCACGGCGAGATGCGATCGAGGCGGTGGGCGTGCCGATGGCGACGCTGATTGAGTACCTGTCCGAGGAAACCGGCCGGACAGTGATCGACAAAACCGCGTTCACCGAGGTCTTCAACTTTCGTCTGGAGTTTGCGTCGATCGTAGACGCAGGTCTCGCTAGCGTTGATACACCGGCATCAGGTCTCTCGATCTTCACCGCGCTCGAGGAGCAACTCGGGTTGCGACTGCGGTCAACGACCGGACCGGTTGACGTACTCGTGATTGATCGCGTCGAACGGCCGTCTCCCAACTGACGTACTCGCCTGAACTTGTAGTCCCGCCGAGTTGTCCGCCGCAGCCGGAGCGGAGGTGGAAGCATCTGCGCAAAGGCGAACCTGTTCCGCCGAAGCGTCCGCGCGAAGGCGAATGCGCGCCTCGACGCGGTCGATCACGTCGTCCGGTGTCGAGGTGCCGGCCGTTAGTCCTACCACCTGCGCAGCATCGAACCATTCGGCGCGAACGTCTGCGTCGGTCTCCACGTGATACACGCAGGCGCAGTAGCGCGCGCAGGTCTGTACCAGCTCGCGCGTGTTGTTGCTGGAGCGGCCGCCGACGACGATGACGACGTCGGCCTGGCGCGCCATCTCGGCCGCCGACGATTGCCGTTCCTTGGTGGGCTTGCAGACAGTGTCAACGAATCGCACGTCGGAGTTCGGGAATCGCTTTCGGATCAACGCGACCAGGCGCCGCACTTTCTCGACAGGCTGCGTCGTCTGTGCCGCAATGCCGATATGTGGATACTCCTCGAGACCGAGGACGTCATCCTCTTCGAGCACGACGTCGAAGCGATCGAGATCGCCGGTCAGACCGCGCACCTCTACGTGATGGCGTTGCCCGACGATGACGACGTGGTAACCGTCGCGCGCGAGAGCAGCGACGGCGCGATGCGCGACGCGCACGAGCGGGCATGTGGCTTCAATGGTTGTCAGCCCCAGCGCGCGCGTCCGCGCGAGCGTCCGCTCCGACGTGCCATGCGCCGTCACCATCAAGGTCGGTGTCTTGACCTGTGAGAGGTCATGCGCGACCGCGACGCCTTTCGATTCGAGCGCGCGCAGGACGGTGGGGTTGTGGACGAGGTCGCCGAGGATCGTGAGTGGCCCGGCGTCGGCGTGCTCGACCGCTAGCGTGATGGCATCGCGAACGCCGAAGCACATGCCGAGGTGTGCCGCCCGGATGATGCGCACATGGCTAGTCTATGCAGAGAACTTTACTGAGTAAAGCAAAAACCGCCCGGCGGCATTCCAGCGCCGCCATGCCGTGCATTTCGGAGCAGTTACTGGAGCTCTAACATCAAGCCGTCGAGGCTGCGCTCAATGTGCAGATCGGCGAACTTGAAGTCGCTGCGGAGCATCTTCTCGATTTCGGCCCTGGTCTTCTTGCCCGCGATCATGTCGTGGACCTTGGTGCGCAGCGTCAGGGTGCTGTCGCGGAACTTGCGCATCTCCTGCTTGTTCGTGACCGGTCCGTGGCCGGGCACCACTTGATCGAACTCGAGCTTCAAGGCGCCGTCGAGCGTGCCGGTCCAGTCTCTGGCACTGCCGCCACCTGCATAGTCGATCAACTGCGGCGTCGCATCGCCGAATGTGAACATGTCGCCAGCCGCCAGCACGCGATGATCGGGAAACAAGACGACGATGTCGCCGTCGGTGTGGGCGCGGCCGAAGCGATA
>DATCXH010000520.1:0-15695 GCA_036565925.1 Vicinamibacterales bacterium | reverse complement strand
TCAACCTGCCGCGGCTGCTTCCGCAGGACTCGGACCTGACGTTGGTAGTGAACTACGAAGGCCGCATTCCATCGCAGGACCTCGACGTCGATGCGGTATCAGTGCTCGCCGACGCGCAGGAGCAGCAGATCGCGCCGACCGAGGCCACCGATCCGGCATTTCTGCTCAGCAACCGCGCGTTCTGGTATCCGCAGAATCCGGTTCCTGACTACGCGACCGCGTCGATGCGCATCACCGTTCCGCAGGGATGGACGTGCATCGCGAGCGGTCAGCCCGTTCCGGCCTCCTCTGCGGTGTCACTGAAGGACATCATGCGTGACGGAAAGCTGTTCGAGTTCCGGGCCAGCGAACCGCTGCGATATTTGGCGCTGGTCGTCGCACGCTTCACGCGTATTGGGGAAGTCGATCTCGCGCTGCCGGAAACGTTTGCCGCGAGCGCGGGCATCGACAAATTGACAGTCGCCGTTGAGGCGCAGTCGAGTCAGCGTTTCCGCGGACGCAATGTCACCCAGCAGTCGGAAGACATCCTGCGGTTCTACTCATCTCTCATCGGCGACATTCCGTACAAGTCAGCGACAGTGGCGCTGATCGAAAGCGATTTGCCTGGTGGACACAGTCCTGGGTACTTCGCCGTCATCAAGAATCCGTTATCGATGGGGAGCGCCAACTGGCGCAATGACCCGGCCGCGTTCGAAAGCTTCCCCGAGTTCTTCCTCGCCCATGAGCTCGCGCATCAATGGTGGGGGCAAGCGGTCGGATGGAAGAATTATCACGAGCAGTGGTTGAGTGAAGGCTTCGCGCAATACTTCGCCGCGCTTTACGCACAGAAGACACGCGGCGAGCGCACCTTCGTGGACATGTTGCGACAGTTCCGACGCTGGTCGCTCAGCGACTCGGATCAAGGACCGGTGCATCTCGGCTATCGGCTCGGTGTCGTCAAAGGCAACGTCCGCGTGTTTCGCGCGCTGGTTTACAACAAAGGTGCAGCTGTCCTTCACATGCTGCGGCGACTGCTCGGCGATGACGCATTCTTCGCCGGACTGCGTCGGTTCTATGCCGACCGGCGATATCAGAAGGCCGGAACCGAAGACCTGGAGCGCGCACTGGAGGCCGAGTCGGGTCGGGTCCTGGACCGTTTCTTCGAGCGATGGATCTACGGTACCGACATCCCGCGCATTCGCTACTCGACGACACTGGGCAATGGCGTGGTCAACGTTCGCTTCGAACAGGCGGCCGATCTCGTCTTCGACGTACCCGTCACGGTGACCCTCACCTATGCCAACGGCCGTACCACGGACGTCGTCGTTCCGGTTACCGAAGCCGTTGTCGAGCGCTCGATTCCCACGACCGACCTGGTTCGCCAGGTACAGGTCAATCGCGATTCGGCCGCCATCGCGGAATTCGAGGAAAAGCGCTAGCCGCGGCCTGTTCTCTGGTCTTTGAATTAAAATCAATCACTTATGGATACGGTCACGCTGACCATCGACGGCCAGCAGATCACGGTTCCCAAGGGGAAGACCGTGCTGCAGGCGGCCATCGAAGCCGGCATCTCGGTGCCCTACTATTGTTTTCATCCCGGCCTTACGGTAGACGGGTCCTGTCGCGTCTGCATCGTGAAGATCGAGAAGATGCCGAAGCTGCAGACCTCTTGCTCGACCGTCTGCACGGACGGCATGGTGGTCTCGACCAGAGACCCCGAAACGACTGCCGCCCGCGCCGGCGTCCTCGAATTCCTCCTCGTCAATCACCCGCTCGACTGCCCGGTGTGCGACAAGGGTGGCGAGTGCCCGCTTCAGGACTTCTCGTACTCGTTCGGTCCGGCGTCGAGCCGGATGGACTTCCCGCGGCGAGTGTTCGACGGCGAGGGGGTCAAGGCCGACGTAGATTTCGGTCCGACCCTCATGTTGAACCGCAACCGCTGCATCCTGTGCACGCGGTGCGTGCGATTCATGCGCGAGATCGACGGTGACGCACAGATCGGCATCGTCGATCGGGGCAATGGCAGTGAGATCGCCACCTTCCGTGAACAGGGCGTGCATTCGTTGCTGTCGGGCAATCTGATGGACGTGTGTCCGGTCGGCGCGATTACCACGCGCCAATATCGGTTCAAAAGCCGTCCCTGGGACAACCCCGGTGTGGTGGACACGATTTGCACGCTCTGCTCGAAGGGGTGCAACACCAGCGCGTGGCTCAAAGCCAAGCCCGAGTGGGCGCGGGGTTCGCGGCTAATCCGGATGACGCCGCGACTCAACCCTGATGTGAACAGTTACTGGATGTGCGATATCGGCCGATTCAACTTTGGTTGGGTCGAAGGCGAGACGCGCCTCCGCCGTCCGTTACTGCGTCAGCGAACGATGCTCGAGCCAACCGCCTGGCACGACGTCGAGCCGCGCTTGCGGGACGGCATTCAGTCAGCGGGGTCTGCCGATCCGAGCTCCGTTCGGTTCCTGGTCTCAGCACATGCGGCAACAGAAGAGCTGTTTATGCTGAAGCAAATGGTCGAGGGGCTGCTCGGCAGCGACGGCTCGTCGCTCGTCACCATCACGTGGACGCGCACTGAGAAGCCGCAGCCTGACGGCGCAAAATTCACGATCAATTCAACGGACGCCCCGAACGTGAACGGCGCGAAGGACCTCGGCTTTGCCGTCGGTGCCGGGAACGACGGCCCGCCCGACCTCACCACGCTGCGCACCGCGGTCGAAAGTGGACGCGTCAAAACCTTGTACGTCGTCGATTCGGGCCCCGATGGGTCGCTCGGTGATGTGTCATGGATCGTGGCGGCGCGACGCAGCGGAAAAGTGTCGCTGCTGATCGTCCAGGGCGTGGTGACCACGGACCTCACAACGGCGGCTGACATCGTGCTTCCGGGTGCTGCGTGGGTCGAGAAAGACGCGATTTACACCAACGAGCAGGGGTTCGTGCAGGCATCGTCGAAAGTCATCAACCCGCCGGGCGAAGCGCGCGAGGATTGGCAGATTCTCGCGAATATTGCCGCCTCGCTGGGCCTGACGATGCCCTACCAGAGTTCGGACGATGTCCGGAAGGCGCTCTCCGCGGCGCTGCCCGGATCGAAGTACGCGGAGGCCCACTCGATCGGCTTCGCTCGGCAGGTGCCGGCGGCCAATTGGCTGCAGGCGTCGAACCCGTCGGAACGGTGGAAGTGGGATTTCATGTATCAGGACCTCCCGCCGGTGAAGGGTCACAACGTCCAGATGGAAGGCACGGGGGCCAGTCCTTCGTTCATTCCACTCACGCCGGTCGAGTAACCATGCGAGCGCTGGCCGCGGCGGTCGCGCTACTGGTCGTTGGACCATCGCTCGCGTTTGCGCAGTTCCGAGCTGTTCGCGCGGAGCTCACACCCATCGTTGAATCCGAGGCTCATCCAGGCGGCAAGGCACGAGCAGCTCTGCTCGTCCGGCTGCCGGAGACGCTTCACGTCCAGTCCAACGCGCCACGCGATGCGTCGTTGATCCCGACAGTCCTCACAATTACTCCTCCCGACGGTGTTCGGGTGTCGGAGTTGGTCTTCCCGCAAGCGAAAGATCTTGAGCAAGCCGGCCAGAGTCAGCCGCTCGCGGTATTCGAAAACGAGTTCGCGATTGGCGTGGCACTCGAGGTCGCATCGGGCACGAAGCCCGGAGCACTCGATCTACCGGGCGAGTTGCGCTACCAGGCATGCGACGACAAGCTGTGCTACGCACCCGTCACCACTCCCGTCCGCTGGACGTTGAACGTCAACCCGCCCGGTTCGCCCCTTTCTCGTTCGAGACCCGACGTCTTCGATCGGATTGCCTTCGGTAGCGGAAACGCTCCGGTCATCGCAACGACGATCCCCATCGCGAAACCCGGCACGACGGGCGACGATGGTCTGGCGCAGCTGAGAGACTTCACGGTCGTTGCGAGCACAGGAGGATATCGATCGGTTGACGACTTCCTCACCTTCATCAAGAACGCCGAGAGCGGCGTCAAGGAAGAAGGCTGGTTCGAAGGTCGCGGTCCTCTGGCCATACTACTGCTCGTTTTTCTCGGCGGGCTCGCGCTGAACCTGACCCCATGCGTGCTTCCGATGATTCCAATCAATCTCGCGATCATCGGTGCAGGCGCCAAAGCTGGATCACGATCTCGCGGATTCGTGCTTGGCGCGGTTTACGGCGCTGCGATGGCGCTCGTGTATGGTGTGCTCGGTGTCATCGTCATCACGACGGCAAGCACCTTCGGCACCATCAACGCCTCACCATGGTTCAACCTCGCAATCGCGATCATCTTCGTCGTCCTCGCGTTGGCGATGTTCGATGTCCTCACGATCGATTTCTCGCGCTTCGCCGGATCAGCGGGAGCGAGTGGATCGGGAAAAGGTTCTGTTGCGCTGGCCTTCGGGATGGGCGCGATCGCTGCGTTGCTCGCCGGCGCGTGCGTCGCGCCGGTGGTGATCCAGGTCGTGCTGTTCTCGAGCGACCTGTATTCGAAAGGCACGGTCCTCGCGCTTGGTTTGCCGTTCCTGCTCGGCATCGGAATGGCCGTGCCCTGGCCGATTGCCGGCGCCGGGTTGACGGCACTGCCCAAACCAGGCGCCTGGATGGTCAGAGTGAAGCAGGCGTTCGGCGTCTTCATTCTCGCGACCGCCGCTTATTACGGTTATCTCGCGTATGGACTTTTCGCCGATCGACGGGTCGACGCCAAGGAAGTGGCGTCCAGTGTCGAGGAGAAGATCAAGGCCGGATGGCACGCATCATTGGCCGAGGGCCTCGATGTCGCGATGCGCGAGCAGAAGCCGGTGCTGCTCGACATGTGGGCGACCTGGTGCAAGAACTGCGTGGTGATGGACCGCACCACGCTCGCCGATCCAGCAGTTACCAAGGCTCTGGAAGGCTACGTGAAGATCAAATACCAGGCCGAGCAACTCGACGAGCACCCGGCACGGACCGTGGTGGAACGCGTCAAGGCCGTCGGCCTGCCGACGTATGCCATCCTCCGCCCCAAGGTCTCTTTCTCACCCCAACCAAACGCCTCGTCCCCGAAGTAGCTCCCGGGCCGTTACACGGATGTAACGTCTCGGCAATGGAACAGAAACACGGGCGTCGTATAAGTAACGGCAACATGACGCGTCCGTTTGTCCTTTCAGTCCTGCTCGTTGCCCTCGCACTTCCAGTCTCCGCACAAACGCCAGCCACCCCGGCGCCATCAACCGGGCAACCTACACCCGCTCAACCCGAGTACCCCATCATCCGGGTCGGCGTACTGTCGTATCTGCAATACGCGGCAGAAACTCAGAATCGCGATGGCGCAAACTCGTTTGATGTGACACGCGCGTATCTCAACGTCAACGCGCAGGTCGCCAGCCGTGTGCGATTCCGTTTCACGCCCGACATTCGCCGTATCACAGACGGCAGCCTCGCCGGCAGTCTGACACTGCGAGTGAAATACGCATTCGGTCAACTGGACACGCTGGGGCAATCGGGAAGCTGGGCTCGCTTCGGTCTTCATCAGACGCCATGGCTCGATTTCGAAGAAAGCATCAATCGTTACCGTGTGCAGGGAACGATGTTTGCGGAACGCGAGGGATTGATTCCAGGCTCAGGAGACTTCGGCGCCAGTTATTTCACGCCACTGCCGCATGGGTTCGGCGAAGTGCACGCCGGCGTGTTCAATGGTGAGGGCTTCACGCAAGCCGAAGCAAACAAGTACAAGAGCGTACAGGGCAGACTCACGGTACGTCCGTTTCCAAATCGCGGCATCGTGCACGGACTACGTATCAGTGGGTTCTTCAACAAGGGCTGGTACGCCGCAGATCGTCCCCGCGATCTCGGCATCGTGATGGGGAGCTTCGAGCACCGCTATCTGGTCGCCACGCTGCAGTATGTCAACGCCACCGAAACGCCGTCGGCAACCACACCGGTGGAGTTTGATCGGAAAGGCTGGTCGGCGTTCGCCGAGCCGAAGCAAGGTCCGTCAGGATGGGCGGGCCTCGTCCGATACGACTCGTTCGAACCCGACGAGTCGCTGCCTGACAGCACGCAGCAGCGCGTCATCGCCGGCGGCGGATACTGGTTTGTTTGGCCGCGGTCAAAAGTGGGACTGGTCCTGACAAACGAACACGTCAACTACGACTTGTCGACGCGACTCGATGAGAACCGCATCCTCCTGCAGATGCACTTCGAGTTCTGAGCTGACACGCGACAGGCGGACTCGCGTTATCCTGTGTCGGACATGCGGAGCCGCGTGTGGCGTTTTCTCGTCCTGGTCCTGATGCTCGCGAGCGGCGCCATTGCCGCCTGGTCGAGCTGGAACACCTCCCGTCAGATCGCGCAACTCGATCGCGGCCAGCGTGATCTGACCGACGGTATCGATCGTCTGCTCGGGGCGCTCGACACAGTTAGCAGCGCCCAACAGGCGTACGTCACACCATCTCCGGGGCAAGATCCTGCGAGAGTCATCGAGCTTATCGGGGAAATTCGCCAGAATACCGAGCGTCTGCGTACGCAGGTTCGCTCGATCGAGTCCGGTCGTGCGCTGCAGACCGTCACTGCCGCCGCGGCGACGCTCAACGACGTCGAGACTCGGGCGCAGTCGCACATTGCTTCGGGTCAGGACTTCATAGCCGCCGATCTCATCCTCTCGGAGGGTCGGACGGCGGACGATGCCATCGCATCAGGCCTGCGAGCGATCCGTGCTGCCGAAAACGACGCCGCTGCCATCGCGCGCGCGGATGCGCTCGACGTATCGTGGACGATTGATGCCTTCGTCGCACTGTTTTGGGTGATAGGTGCTGTCCTTCTTGTGCGCGTGCCCACACCAGTCGTTCGTGACGAGCCTGTGACAGTTGCGCCCACGCAGCCGCTCATGACAATCGCCGACACGACGCACGACCTCGCAGCACCCGAGGGGCCAGATCTGCAAGCGGCGGCGAATGTGTGCACGGCCATCGCCCGACTCACCAACGCTGAGGATCTGCCGCGCTTGCTGCAACAGGCCGCCGCGGTAATCGATGCATCCGGGGTGGTCATCTGGATGGCCGCGGGAGAGGAGTTGTTCGCCGCAGCGGCCTTCGGCTATCCGCCACAGGTTATTCAGAAGCTTGGGCCTATCAACCGCTCGGCGATCAACGCCACTGCATCGGCATGGCGAACAAACACGTTGCAGGCGGTGCCGGGCGGTCAGGACGGTCGCGGCGCTCTTGCCGCGCCAATGCTCGGTCCGGATCGATGTGTCGGTGTGCTCGCCGTCGAATTAGGCATCGGCCACGATCCCGACGCGGCTCGCCGCGCGGTGACGATGATGTTCGCCGCCCAACTCGCAGCGGCCCTGGCGGGATGGCCAGCCGCGAGTGCGGCGGCAACCAGCGATGTGCCGCCGCTCGAGAGAGAGCCGCTCGAAAGAACGGCAGAAGGCTAGATCGGAAGCGTGCCGGCGGCAGGCGCCTGACGACGTGGCGGCAAGGTCATTTTCACGGTCTGATCCTTGTGATTCCGCGTGAGCCGGACCTCGATCGTTGATCCCGCGTCCGCCTCGCGCACTTCGCGAACGAGATCAGCAGAGGACACGACGCTGCGACCATTCACCGAAGTAATGACATCTCCTGCTTGAATCCCGGCCGATGCTGCCGGAGTGCCGCTAGCGACTTCCGACACCAGCACACCCTCTTTAACGCCGAAATACGTGGCCAGTTGATCGCTCAAGGGCACGATCGACACACCCATGCGACGCGGTGTTCCAAAGAAACGCTCACCCCGCGCCCCCTCCGGATCGAAACGGAAGTCAAAATCGCGCGGCAACGCGCCGAACACATCGCCGGTAATTCGGGGAAACTGCTGCATCGTGACGCTGTCACGCGCTTCCGGCGTAATGTCGAGCGTCTGCCTCGACCCCTCGCGCGTGACGATTATCTTTACGGATCGTCCGGGAGCCGTTTCACGAACGAGGCGCGTGAACTGCTGCGCGCTTCGCGTGCGTTCGCCGTCGAACTCGACGACGACGTCGCCTTTCTGCAGACCGGCTCGCGTCGCGGGCGTTCCTTCACGCACGCTGTCGATCACCACGCCCGAGGCATCGCCGGTTTGGTCACGAACCGTGACGCCAATACTCGATCCTGGGCCCTCAAGAGCCAGATTCCAGCCGCCAATCGCGCGGGGAACGCGGTCGCGCTGCTGTGCCGCTGCTGCTGGTGTCATGAGATACGCCAGGGCCGCGAGCGTCGCGAGCAGGGAACCGCTCACAACCACTTTCTTCATCGTCCACCTCCGGGTGGCGCAGCCGGCCACCCACCGCCTCTAAAGACGGCGGGATGTGCGCAAAAGTTGGCGTGACTGTCCCCTGTGCGCGTGCCGCTGACCACGACGGAGGACGCGGCGGTTTGAATCGAGCCCCTGATAAAGGAAAATGGGCCGATTACGACGGGCACGCGTCTTGAAATTACGTCTCGCGGTCGCGTCGGATCACCGGGGGGCGTAACTTCAGGCAGGCGCTGGCATCGCCGCACCCCGGATCCCTGGCAGGGGCGTTCACGATTCCGATGCGACCATTTTTGTGTCTGGCCGCATCGCCATTAAAGGATTGAGCCATGAGACTCTCGAGCCGTCTACTGTCGATTGCGGTATTGAGCTCAGTTGCTGTCGCCGGATGCGCGAGCAGCGTCCGCATCTCGGAGCTGAAGGCTCAGCCCGACAAGTACGAACGCAAGACGGTTAGCGTCACCGGCACGGTCACCGATAGCTATGGCATCCCGCTAGTGCCGTTTCAGCTCTACAAAATCCAGGACGAGACCGGAGACATCACGATCGTCTCACGCGCGGCGCGGTCGCCTTCCAAGGGAGCGCGCGTGCAGGTGAAGGGCAAGGTCAACGAAGTTGCCGTCGTCGGCGGTCGTTCGATCGGACTTCACATCGACGAGGACAGTCGCAAGGTCAAGTAGTGCTTTACTGAATCTTGATTGCCACGGCAGTCATGTCATCGGCCTGAGGTGTCGAGCCTCTGAATTCGGTGACGGCGTGAAAGATCTCGTCCACGATCCCACGGGCCGATTCCTTGCGCGAGGCGGCAACGACGTCACAGAGCCGCCTTGCACCGAACTCTGCTCCGGTGGGGTTCCACGCTTCGAAGATTCCGTCAGTGCAGAAGACGAACAGATCGTCGGGCTTCAGCTCGAGCGTGACTTCGTCATAGATGATGCCCGGGAACGATCCAAGTGGTACTCCGGGCAACTCGATTTGCCCGCACTTGTCTGCTGAGCATCGAATCGGGTACGGCAGGCCGGAATTCGAGAACGTCACAATCCTCCGCCGGAAATCGAAAAACGCGTAGCAGAGCGTGCAGTAATACTCCTCGAGATGCCGCTCGTGGAGATTTGTGTTCATCGCGCGCAGGACACCGGAAACGCTGAAGCGATCGGGAGTGAACCGACGCCGCAGCGTACGTGACCGTACCTGCTCAGCCGCGAACGCGCCGTACAGCGCAGCCGGCGCACCTTTGCCTGACACGTCCCCGACGGCGACCACGAGCGTGTCGGGCTCCGGCACCAGGAAATCGTGGATGTCTCCACCGAGCTCGCGTGCCGGCTCGAAGCGCCCGGCAACGTCCACGCCTTTGGCTGTTTTTGGAGGCTCCGTGGGCAGCAGCGCAACCTGGACGCGCTGCGCGAACCGCAACTCCTTCTCAATGCGTTCTTCGTTGCGCCGCACCTCTTCGTACAATCTGGCGTTGTCGATCGCGACGGCGGCCTGACTCGCCAGCAGCGTCAATAGTTCTTTGTGCTCCTTGGTGAACGCGTCGAGCTCCGGGCTTTCCAGATCAAACACGCCGATGCAGCGATCTTTGATGAGCATCGGAATGACGAGCTCAGATCGCGCGTCATCGACCAGATTGATGTAGCGCGGATCCTGCGACACATCCGAGACGAGCACGGGCTCCTTGTGCAGGGCCGCCCACCCGACGAGACCTTCTCCGAGCCTCACATGTTTGGACTCTACGCCCTTGCCATAGCGGACGGCGAGCTTCATTTCGAGCTCGTTGGTCGCCTCGTCGAGCAGCAGGATGCCGAACGTTCGATAGTCGACCAGTCGCTTGGTCAGGCTCGCGATTCGCGTCAGCAGGGCATCGAGGTCGAGGATGGACGACATTTCCCGTCCGATCTCGGCGAGCGTTTCGAGCGTGTCCACGTAGTGGCGTTCGCTCTTGAAGAGTCTCGCGTTCTCGAGTGCGACCGCGACGTGCGCGCCAAACTGCCGAAGGAGTGCTTCATCCTGAGGCGTAAACGCGCCCTCGGCCTCATTCAGGAGATTGAGCGCGCCAATGACCTTGCCCTTGCGCCGCATCGGCACCGCGAGTTGCGACAACATGTTGCGCAACGGCCCCTTGTAACGAGGCTCCCGGCGAATGTCGTTGACGAGAATTGGACGGCCTTCCTGCACCGCCGCGCCGACAACGCCTGCACCAAGCGGCATGCGCAACGTGGACCACACTTCCTCGGGATACCCCACCGCATACGCGATTCGCAGCTCCTGCCGGCGTTCGTCGAGGAGGTACACGGAGAACGCGCTGAAGCGCGTGAGCCGTGCGATAAGCTGTGGGATCTTCGCGAGCAGCTCCTCGAGGTCCAATACCGACGTGACTTCGCGCCCGAGCTCGAAGAGAGTCGAGAGCAATTCGGTGTCGGTTGCGCCACGGTTGACGGCGTGGAGACGCGCGTCCGAAGGAGTATCCTGTGGTTCGGTCATCGCTGATGTGGTGTTGCCGAGGAGCCTTGGCGAGCGATCGAATTATACTGGCCTCGTCCCATGGACGCTCTGACACTACCACTCGACCAACGCGCCATTCAGCAGATTCTCCCGCATCGCTATCCGTTTCTGCTGGTCGATCGGATCACCGAACTCGAACCCGATAAGCGCATCGTCGGCATCAAGAATGTGTCAATCAGCGAGCGGTTCCTGTCGCATTCCACGGGCACAACGCGGGGCGTGCCACCGACGATCCTCACTGAATGCGTCGCCCAAGTCGGCGCGATCTTGATCCTGTCGAAGCCGGAGAACCGCGACAAGATTCCGTTGTTCGTCGGAATCGAGCGCGTGCGCTACCGGCGTCCGGTCTGCCCTGGAGATGTCGTTGAAGTCGAGGCGAGAGTCAAGCGGCTCAGAAGTCGCATGGGACAGCTCTATGGCTTCGCCCGGGTCAACGGCAAGGTCGTTCTCGAGGGAACGATGACCTTCGCGTTGGGCCCGACCACGAGCGCGGCGTCGAAAGACGCTGACGACTTGTCCACCGTAGCCCGAAGGGCGAAGGTGGACTAGCTCGCCAACGCCGCCGGTTGCTCTTCCAGTTCGATGCCGTTGCGTCCGCGCTGTTTGGCCCGATAGAGGGCGGTGTCTGCGCGCGCAATCGCACCGAGCGGATCGTGTTCGCCTTGATTGATTGATGTGATCCCGAAGCTCGCGGTCACCATGACCTGCCCGTCGTTCCAGGTCACCGGGTGCTCGGCGATTGCGCGCCGCAGATTTTCAGAAACTTGCTTGGCGCCGACCAGCGGCGTGTCCGGCAGGAGCACCATGAATTCATCGCCGCCGTAACGGCACTTCAAGTCGCTGCCGCGCAGCTCCGCCTTCATGGTTGCACCCACGGCGGCAAGCACCGCGTCGCCGCACAAGTGGCCATGGCGATCGTTGATGCCCTTGAAGTTGTCGAGATCGAACATCACCAGCGAGAGCGGCAGCCGTGAGCGGCGCGCGCGGCGCAGCTCGGCGTCGAGCACTTCGAGCGCGTGGGAACGATTGAAGCAGCCGGTGAGCGCGTCGCGAACGCTGTTCTCACGAACTTCGCGGAACAGCTCCGAGTTCTTCAACGAGACGGCGAGGAGCGCAGCAGCGGCACTCAGCACGCTGCGCTGATGGTCGGTCAACGACGGCTCCGGCGCGATACCAAGTACGCCTTCCGGCACGCCTCCGATGATCATCGGAAAACAAATTTCCGTCGGCGACGGACCGACGACGGGATCGGCCTCGCCGAGGGCACGGCGGGCAGCGCGTTCACGATCGGCGGGCATTGATTCACCCACGGTCGCTTGCGATTCCCAGTGCCCGGCGCGTGTCCGAGTCATCACCCACACACCGCGCCCGGGTGCCAGCAGAGGCAGATGCGCATGAAGCACGCCGCGAATCGAATCGGTCGATTCGCTATCCATCGTGCGAGCCAGTGCGTGGCCGAACGCGACGAGACGCGACATTTCTGCAGCGCGCTCGGTGGCATCCTGCGCAGCGCGAGCCACGCTCAACGATTCAGCGTTGATCTCCTGCCGCTTGCGGAGCTGATGGAAGCTGAAGATCGTGGCAAGGATGACCAACGCAGGAAGCAGGTGCAGTCCTCGCGTCGCCTCGATCTCGCGCACGTAGTCCAGGAGCATCGCCACCGGACCAGAAAAGATCACAAATAGCGCAACGGTCAGCCCGATCATCAGGACGGCGTCGTTGCGCCCCATTACTCGCATCTGATCCTCACTTGCTATCAGCTGGATAGCACTCCGTACGGACTCCAGCGTTGTTCCGCCGATTGCTGGAGTTATCGGCTCACATCGCCCAGCGCTGCACGATTTGTTACCTCGGGAAAATCCCGGATACGCGGGCGCGGGCCCACGACGGGTACGCACGGATGTGCACACGGGGTCCTATAATTGCCGTGGTGCCGGCCGGCAAACGAGTTCCCCATCGAACCCGCGCGAACACCTTCGCGCGGCTGTTCGAAGCCGTTCATGAGGGCGTCTTCGTCGGAACGCTGGCGCGCGATCCGCTTTCGGAAGGCACGACTGAAGCCATCAATCCATTCCTCAAGGCAATGCTGGGCTATGCGCTCGGCACGCCCGATGAGCGTGTGGCCCCCTTCGCCCCCGAACGATTCGTCGATCCAGCGGCCCGGCAGGCGTTCCTCGGCCGGCTGCTCGACGAGGGCGCAGTTACCGACTATCTGATTCGATTGCGCAGACTGGACGGTGATCTGATCTGGGTGGAAGTCACGGCCCACGCCGGTCCGTCACGAAAGCGCGGCGTCTCGCAAGTCGAGGCGCTCATGCGCAACGTCAGCGAGCGGCGCCGGCTCGATGATCAGTCACGCGATCTCTATCAGCAGCTCCTGCAAGCGGAGAAGATGGCGGCGCTCGGACAAACCATCTCGGGCGTCGCGCACGAGTTGAACAATCCGCTCGCAACGATTTTGAGTTGGGCCGAGCGCCTGGCCGAGCGCAATCTCGACGACACATCACGCCGCGGGGTTGAAGTGATCCTCGGGGAGTCAGAGCGCGCTGCTCGCATCGTGCGAAACCTGCTGACGTTTGCCCGAAAGCGGCAGTCAACGCGTTCGATGATCGATTTGAATCAAGTGGTTCGCGAAACGCTGGCGTTACGCGCCTACGAGCAGCGGCTCACCAACATCGACGTCGTCAGCGCGCTGGCATCGGGACTGCCGCCGGTGTTTGCCGACCCTCATCAGATACAGCAGGTGCTGCTTAATCTCGTTATCAACGCCGAGCAGGCGATGCTCACCGCGAATGGACGCGGGTCGCTCGTGCTGCGTACCTGGCATGACGTCGCACACAACGCGGTCATCCTGCAGGTGAGTGACGACGGTCCAGGAGTTCCCACCGAGGTGCGCAACAAGATCTTCGATCCGTTCTTCACGACAAAGGAAGTCGGCAAAGGGACGGGGCTGGGGCTCACTGTTGCGTACGCGATCGTGCAAGAGCACGGCGGGAGTATTCGGGTGGAATCACTCCCGTCCGGCGGCGCATCTTTCACCGTGCAGTTCCCGGTGAGCAGCGTCGAACACGCGGCGCGACCGCGTGCGTCTACCGGCTCTACCGAGAACTCGCTCAATGGCGCGGCGGTGTTGCTGGTCGAGGATGAACGGGCGCTGGCGACGGCAGTTGTCGAAGCGTTAACTGAGGCTGGGTTGCATGTTGAGCACGCGGGCGATGGTGAGGAAGCCCTCGCCCGCGTGCGTCAGAATCATTACGACGTCGTGATCTGCGATCTCAAAATGCCGCGCGTGGACGGCATGACGCTCTATCGCGCAATCGCGACCTTGTCGCCCTCGTTGTCGCGACGTGTCATCTTCGTCACGGGAGCCGTCGCCGGACCAGAAGCTGAACGCTTTCTCGAGGAGAGCGGCTGCCGCTGGTTGTCCAAGCCCTTCCGGCTTGCCGACTTGCTGCGCAACGTCCGCGAAGCGCTCGCGTAGTCGACGACCACACCGTGCAGCGCCTCGTGTGCTGTGCGCTCGCTGGGCAGCGTCGCCTTCGCCATCTTCGGTTTCTGGAACTCGAGGATCGCGCTGCGCATCACCTTCATGGCTTCGGCGGCAGGCACCATCGACCCGAGGGCGTCACGGAGGCGACGAATCGCTCGCGCGTGCAGCTGCGAGACGCGCGACTCATTGACGCCGATTTCGGCACCGATCTGCTTCATGGTCGCTTCGCCGTAGTAGTAGAGGCTGATGACCTTCTGCTCGCGCGGCGGCAGCGACGCAATCGCCGCGCAGACTCGCTCCTTCGTCTCCTGCCGCTCGTACGCTTCGTCAGGCTGCTCGGGTTCCGACGGGATTAGCGCGGTCGGCAGCGTCGATTCGTCAAGGTTCTCGTTATTGGCCAGCGGTGATGTGGATTCGATGGCGTTGATTCGCACGATCGTGCGGCCAAGGCGCTTCTCGTCGGATCCAATCTTTGCCGCGAGGTCCGCCAGTGACGGCTCGTGGCCCAGTTCTCGACGCAGCTCCTCACGAGCGGCTTCGAGCTCGCGGCGCTGACGACGGACGCCGCGAGGCCAGGCGTCCTTCCGGAGGGCATCAATCATCGCGCCCCGAATACGACGTTCGGCGAACGTCTCGAACTTGATCCCGCGCGCCTCGTCGAAGCGGTGGGCTGCGTCAATCAAACCAATGACGCCGTCCTGGACGAGATCCCCAATGTCGATGGAATGGGGCATCGTGGCGGCAACGCGACGGGCAAGCTGTTCGACGAACGGTAGACTGGCTGTAACGCGCGGATTGACCGAGCTACTCTGGCTCTGGGGGCGCATGAGTGTGACCTCCGGCGCCAAGTAAGGCAACCGCGGTACCAACAGGTGGAATCAGCGGGAATCGCAGTGCAACACCGTGAGTGAGGTCGCCCTAAGTGGCTGTTTTTGCAGAGGTTGAAGTCCTCCAAACGCGCAGATAATGCACACACGGGCCGACCGCAGACCGTCCTGTTCGCCAGAAATTTGACGTGATGGGGACCGCCCAACGCCAACATCCTGACACATGGATTACGGTTTTGATGAGATGTGCTTGGACGGGTCAGAGACTTGATGGATGCGGCGAGAGATGTACCGAAGTGGGGCTGCTAGCCGGCCTAGGGATCTGTTCTTTGACGGATCTCTCGAACAGTCCCCAAGGCGGCAAGGGCGCCCGAGACAATCTGGGACGCCCGATCGCGATTGACGGCATCGGAAGCCTTGGCTCCCAGCAACTCGGCGTGCGCCAACACGATCCCGAGCTGATTATTCAGGCGGTGGAAGCGCCTGGAGCTCCCGCTCCTGCTGCGAGTCGTCGGCGTTTGGGCCGTCCGTCGACGACGGCACGCTCACGCGTGAGAGCCGGGGGCGGTCCTAGCGTCGGATTCTTCGGAACGAGGCGTGGGCGCAGCATCGCGCCACAGCGTGTCCGCAAAGATCCGGATGGATCCG
>DATCXH010001122.1:0-4716 GCA_036565925.1 Vicinamibacterales bacterium | reverse complement strand
GATCGGCGAACGACTCGTACGAGACGACCTCGCCCGTTGCTCGATCGAGCGTGAGCGTCGATCGGTGCTGTGGCTGTCCGCCGTCGCCCTTGTCAATCGCAAAGACGACCGGTGCGCGATTCGATTCGGGGACACGGACGTTAATCGTGCGCCAGCCCTCGACCTGCTGCTCGGCTCGTGCCCACAGGCTGTTCAGCCCCTCCAGCGACGGTGCGCTTCGTTCTTCGCGTGCGCCGCCTTCTCTTCCGCCGCGACTCTCGCGACCGGCCGGACCACCCTCACGCCCACGTACAGGTCCGCCTTCGCGGCCGCGCTGCACCGGCGGCTCCTCACCGACCGCTCGATACACCAACGCGTTCGCCCACGGAAACGAGATGGGCAGCGCCGAGAGGACAACGATGAAGAGCGGAATCGCTGACCAGACGCCGATGACGTTGTGCCAATTGAAATCGCGCGCCTTGGCCGTCGTCGTGCGGTTGAACAGAAGCGCGCTCCGCACGTGATTCCACGTCCACTTGCGCGGGAGCCACAGATAGAACCCGGAGACAACGATGAAGAGGAACAGGAAATTGGACCAGCCGGTGATGAATCGTGCGACTGGACGACCTTCTCCCTCGACGGAGAGCCAACGATGCCAGGCACGCGTCTCGCTCATGAAACGGCGCATGCCCTGAGAACCCTCGCCCAGAAGACGTGCCGAATAGGCATCGAAGTAGAGCGTCCGTTGAGGGACCGCGACCACCACCGGCGCATCGGAGCTGGAACCGACGGTCAGTCCATTGGCAGTGATATCAGGATGCTCGGCGCGGATGGTCTGCAGAAGCGTTTCCACCGGAAGCCGTCTGGCCCCCTGGGCCGGGATCGTTGACCGGTACTGGCTGTCTGACCACGCAATGAGCTGTCGTTCATAGGTGAGGAGGACGCCAGTGACCGACATCACGAGAATCACAACGCCGGCCGTAATCCCTGCAACGAGGTGGGGCCAGAAGATAAGAGTCCGAAGTTTCATCGCCGCCTGTCGGTCCGTGATTGCCAAGAGTGAGACTCAGTCTCAGGATCAGGAAGCCAGTCTAAGTCCGACCAAAAGAGTCCGTCAAGTGGGAATAATCAGCGGGCGGGAGGGGCGAAGTAGCCGCGGCGGGCGCGGACGAAGTACCCGCCCGTGCGAACACGAACACGAAGCGGCCGCCAACTACCGTCCGGCGGCTTCGACGAGCTGTAGCCAATCGTGTACTGCTTGTTCAACTCGTCGGCGATGCGCGCCGTAGCTGGACCGAGGTCGCCGGCGCTCTTCACCACTTCCGTGTAGCCACCGGTCAGGCTGGTGATGTCTCGCAGCGCCTCTGGATTCACGCGCGTGCTGTCGCGTCCATCGGGCGCATCAATCGCGATCGCATACACGAAGGCGTCGTTTCGACGAATCACCTCAATCGTCTGCAGCAGCGACCGATCGCTTGCGGTATCGGCACCGTCCGAGACGACAATCATCGCGGCGCGGAGGTTGACCCGCTGCTCGAAGAGTCGCGACGTATCCGCGACCGCGTCGTAAATCGCCGTTCCGCCGGATGGCTTGAGTTCGTTGAGACGTCCTCTTAGCGACATCGGCGGTCTCGTCCACTTGGTGAGAAGACGCGGCATGTGATTGAAGGTTGCGACGAACACCTCGTCTTCGGTGAGCAGCAGGTCGCCGACAAACCGGTCGAACGCATCGCGAGCATCGATAACGGCCTGCCCACGCATGCTGTCGCTCGCATCGAGCAGCATGCCGAGACTGACCGGCACGCGCTTGTCAGTGAACTGGGTGATCGTCTGCTCGACGCCGTCTTCGAAGATTTGAAAGTCGCCTTGCGTGAGGCCGGTTATGAGCCGACCACTGGCGTCGGTTACCGAGACGGTGACCTGGACGATGTCGATGCGGCTGCGGAACGGTCCGCTCTGAGCCCACACGATGGCGCAACTAACGACACAGCAAGCTGTGATTGCGCCAACTCGGTGGTACTTCACGTCACTACCCGTTGACTCGTGCTCCCGCCTCGACGCCTGCGTAATAGTCCTGGAGCGACCGGACCGTGAGCGTCTGCTGCTGCATCGCCCGGATCGCGCTCACCGCGGCCGATGCGCCGGTCAGCGTCGTGATGCACGGTATCTGGGCCATCGTCGCCGCACGCCGGACCGAACGATCGTCGAAGAACGATTCACGGCCGAGCGGGGTGTTGATGACCATGTCGATGCTCCGATTGACAATGTGGTCGGCGACGTGAGGCCGTCCTTCGTTGACCTTGTACATCACGTCAACATCCAGGCCATGCGCGCGCAGAAACGCAGCGGTGCCCCGCGTTGCGGCCAGTTTGAAGCCGAGCTGCGCGAGATCCCTGGCGATCGGCAGCACCGTCTGCTTATCGCTGTTGTTCACGCTGATGAACACGCAGCCCTTCTCGGGCAGCCTCTGCCCCGCGCTCATCATCGCCTTGTTGAACGCTGCACCGAAGTTGTCCGATCCGCCCATGACCTCGCCGGTGGACTTCATCTCGGGACCGAGGATGGTATCGACACCCGGGAAACGGACGAACGGGAACACGGGACTCTTCACGAACACACCCGCGGCTTCGAGATCGTCCACGAGTCCGAGTTCTGCGAGCGTGCGACCAGCGGCCACGCGTGCCGCGATCTTCGCCATCGGCACACCGGTCGCCTTCGAGATGTACGGAACCGTCCGCGACGAACGTGGATTCACTTCGAGTACGTAGACGGTGTCGTCCTTGATGGCGTACTGAATATTCATCAGGCCGACGACCTTCAGCGCTCGCGCGATGCGACGTGTGTATTCGCGAATCGTGGCGAGATGCCGCTCCGCAACCATGAACGGCGGGACGACGCAGGAGCTGTCGCCGGAGTGGATGCCGGCCTCTTCGATGTGCTCCATGATGCCGCCGATGACCACTGCGCCAGAGGCGTCGGCCACCGCGTCCACGTCGAACTCGAACGCGTCCTCGAGAAAGCGATCGATCAGCACCGGCCGATCGTGAGAGACATCAACCGCGCCTGTCATGTAACGGTCGAGCGCACCCGAGTCGAACACGATCGCCATGCCGCGGCCGCCGAGAACGTAGGATGGGCGTACGACGACCGGATAGCCGATGCGCTCTGCGACTTCGCGCGCCTCTTCTCGCGAGGTTGCGGTACCGCTCGCCGGCTGCGGAATACCGAGGTCCCAAAGCAGCTGCGAAAAACGACGCCGGTCCTCAGCAAGGTCGATGGAATCCGGCGATGTCCCCAGGATCGTGACGCCCGCTTCGAGCAGCGATAGCGCCAGCTTGAGCGGCGTCTGTCCGCCGAATTGCACCACACACGAGACATCGCCGCCCGCCGTGCGCTCGCGCTCGATGACGGCCATCACGTCCTCGAAGGTCAGCGGCTCGAAGTAGAGGCGATCCGCAGTGTCGTAGTCGGTCGACACCGTCTCCGGATTGCAGTTGACCATCACCGTCTCGAACCCTTCCTCGCGGAAGCCGAAGACGGCATGGACGCAGCAATAGTCGAACTCGATGCCCTGGCCGATGCGATTGGGACCGCTACCGAGAATGACGACCTTCTTCTTCGGCGTCGGGTCGGCCTCGTCAAACTTCTCGTAGGTGCCGTACATGTACGGCGTGAAGGACTCAAACTCCGCGGCGCAGGTGTCGATGCGCTTGAACGCAGGGACAAGGCCCTCCTCGAGACGACGCTGCCTGACGATCTCTTCGTCGATCCCGTAAACGGCAGCGATGTCGGCATCGCTGAACCCGCTTCGCTTCAACGTCAGTAGGAGATCGGATGACACTTCGCGGAACTCGCCAAGGTCGGCCATGTTGCGCAGTTCGACGATGTCGGCGAACTGCTGCAGGAACCACGGATCGATCTTGGTGAGATCGTGCAGCGTCTCAACCGTCCACCCGCGGCGTAGAGCACGGAATAAGGCCCACATTCGCCGGTCGTTGGGAACGACGAGACGTTTGCGCAATGCGCTCTCGTCCTCCTCCTCGAGCTGTGCGGCGGTGCCGGCGAAGAGGCTGCCGCTCTTCCCCAGCTCCAGCGAGCGTACGGCCTTCAGGAACGCCTCCTTGAACGTTCGTCCGATCGCCATCGCCTCGCCTACCGACTTCATCTGCGTGGTCAGCGTGCGGTCTGCTTGCGGGAATTTCTCAAAATTCCACCGCGGGTACTTGACGACGATGTAGTCGATCGTCGGCTCGAAGGAGGCCGGCGTGAGACGCGTGATGTCGTTGGGGATCTCGTCCAGGTGATAGCCGAGCGCCAGCTTCGCCGCGATCTTCGCAATTGGGAATCCGGTTGCTTTCGAGGCGAGTGCCGACGACCGCGACACGCGCGGGTTCATCTCGATTGCCACGATGCGACCATCGGCGGGATTGATGGCGAACTGAATGTTCGAGCCACCCGTCTCGACGCCGACGCGGCGGATGATCCGCCGACCCATGTCGCGCATCCGCTGGTATTCTTTGTCGGTCAGTGTCAGCGCCGGCGCGACGGTGACCGAGTCGCCGGTGTGCACCCCCATCGGATCGATGTTTTCGATCGAGCAGATGACGACGAAGTTGTCCGCGACATCGCGCATCACCTCGAGCTCGAATTCTTTCCAGCCGATCACCGATTCTTCGACCAGGATTTCGTGCACCGGGCTCAGGTCCAGCCCACGACCCGCCAGCTCGCGGAATTCCT
>DATCXH010000753.1:0-5933 GCA_036565925.1 Vicinamibacterales bacterium | reverse complement strand
CGGCGCGTGGCGACTCGACGGCAATGCCACGCGGTATCCAGATCGCGTCGGTGCTTTTCATCACCGCGCTGACTGCAGCTGCCGCACAGATCAGCGTGCCGCTGCCCTTTACCTCAGTCCCGCTGACGCTGCAGCCGATGGTCGTGCTGGTGGGAAGTCTCGCGCTGGGCGCCCGGCTCGGCGCGGTGAGCCAGATCCTGTATCTTGCCGCCGGCGTTGCCGGTCTGCCGGTGTTTGCCGCATCGGTGACGCTCCCGCCGGGAGCGCTTCGTCTGCTCGGACCGACGGGCGGCTATCTGATGGCGTACCCGTTGGCCGCCTTGATGACCGGCTATCTTGCTGAACGCGGTTTCGATCGGCGCTACGTCACGTCTGTGCTCGCGATGCTCGCCGGCCTGGCAATCATCTTCACGACAGGCGTGCTGTGGCTGGGCCTCTTCGCACGCCCGCTGACCGGCAGCACACCCGTCGGTATGCAATCCGCGCTTGCGACCGGACTCTACCCGTTTCTGCTGCCCGACATGATCAAGCTCGCGATCGCCGCTGGATTCGTGCCGGCGCTGTGGCGCGTAGTCGGCCGCAGCACTCGCTGAAGAATCGATGCGCACCGCGCTGACGATCGCCGGAAGCGATTCCGGCGCCGGCGCAGGCATTCAAGCCGATCTCAAGACGTTTGCCGCACACGGTGTGTACGGCACGTCCGCCATCACCGCCGTCACCGCGCAAAACACGCTCGGCGTCACGATGTTCGAAGCGGTGTCTGCCGATCTCGTGACGGCGCAGATCGAAGCCATCGTCGCCGACATCGGGGCGCACGCGGTCAAGACCGGAATGCTCGCCAACGCGGCGATCGTCGAAGCTGTCGCAGCGGCAGTCAAGGAGCTCGAGATCCCGTTCCTCGTGGTCGATCCGGTGATGATTGCGAAAGGTGGCGACGCGCTGATCGACGAGGACGCCGTCGGCAGTCTGAAGACCGAGTTGCTGCGCGAAGCCTTCCTCGTCACACCCAACATTCCCGAGGCCGAGGTACTGAGCGGCGTACGCATCACGAACGACGTGGATCGACATGAGGCGGCTCGGCGCATCGGCGCGATGGGCGCCACCGCGGTAGTGATCAAGGGCGGGCACTATCCGTCCGACGACATCGTGGACCTGCTGTACGAGCACGGCGAGTTCGTCGAGTTCCGTCACATGCGTGTGCCCAGTCGCCACACGCACGGCACCGGGTGCACGTTTGCCGCTGCGATTACGTCTCACCTGGCGTTGGGACGCACGTTGCGTGAAGCCATTCCACGTGCGCAGCGGTACATCGCGGAGGCCATCCGGCATGCGCCGGATCTCGGCAAGGGACACGGGCCGATGCAACACTTCGTAGAAGTGGAAAAGTAGAAAAGTGGAAAAGTGGAAAAGTAAGTGGGCAAGTGGCTTCGTACTGCTGTTGCTCGTGGCAGGACAGGCCGGCGCTCAGGACGTTCTTCCGAAGGTCACTGTGGAGGACGACACGGGTGTCGACGTCCTCGGAGCATTCGGTGACTCGATGAAACTGCTGCTCATCGAGCACACGATCCGCATCGCCGCACAGGAGAAGACACGTCGCGAGCTCGGCGGTCCGTTCTGGTCCGACTACCGCCGCTCACTGCGCGTGCCGCACCAGTGGGAAGACTCCGACGCGTGGTGGGTGAACTACATCGGCCATCCAATTCACGGCGCGTCGGCCGGATATCTCTGGCTCGATCACGACCCGAACGCGCCGTACGAGATCAGTCTGAGTCGGAGGTATTGGGCCACACGCGCGCAAGCCGCAGCATGGATCTCGGCCTACAGCCTGCAGTTCGAGTTCGGCCCGTTGAGCGAAGCCTCGATCGGTAACGTCGGTATGCGACCGGAGACCACGGGCTGGGTTGACCACGTCGTCACACCGGTGGGCGCCTTCGGACTGATCGTCGCCGAAGACGCGCTCGACCGCTTCCTCGTGAAATGGATCGAGGCGCGCACCCAGAATCGTCTCGCACGCGCGAGTTTTCGTCTGCTGTTCAATCCGGCGCGAACGCTCTCCAATTCGGTCGAAGGCAAGCTGCCCTGGTACCGCAAAGGCCGGACCCTGAGCTGGAGGTAGCGCCAAGACACGCCTCACGCGCTTCCCCCGCTCCTGCCGTCGCTATACTGAACGTATGTCTGTCCCGCTCGTCGCGGTCACCAGCCAGGTGCTCGATCTGCAGGCACTCGTCGATGAGCTCGCCAGGACGGGCACGGGCGACGGCGCGATCACGCCGTTCGTCGGGCTGGTGCGCGATCACAATCAAGGCCGTCGTGTCGAATACCTGGAATACGAGGCCTACGATGCGCTGGCCGTCCGCGCTCTCACTCGCATCGTCGATGAGGCACGGCAGGCGTGGCCCGACACACGCGTCGCGGTGCATCACCGCACCGGACGTCTGGATATTGGCGAAGCGAGCATCATCATCGCCGCCGCGTCGCCGCACCGTGCACACGCGTTCGCGGCGTGCCGATACACGATCGAGCGCGTCAAACAGATCGTGCCAATCTGGAAACATGAGCACTTCGCCGGGGGCGATGTGTGGCTCGAAGGCGCCACCGCCGATCCAGAGGACGCGGCCGCACGGGAGACGGCCTATCGAATCGCATGCGCGTAACGATTCGGCTGTTTGCGCGGCTCAGGGATTTGGCGGGATCGGGTGAGCTCGTCCGGGACGTTCCGCACCCGGCGACCGTCCAAACAGTGTGGAGGACGCTCGTGACCGAGATGCCCGCGCTGGGCGAATACGAGCGGACCATGTCTGTCGCGGTCAATGCCGATTACTCGCGGATGACTGCGTCGGTGAGCGAGGGCGACGAAGTCGCCTTCCTGCCGCCCGTTTCCGGCGGTTAATACGCTACGATTTATCGTCCGGCTAAAGACGAACACTACATCTCATGTTCGACAAACTGACGACCGTCGAATCCCGTTATGAAGAGCTGATGGCCCGCGTCGGCACGGTAGAGGTGCAGGCGGATCCCGCTGAGTTCAAGAAAGCGCGTAAGGCGTTATCGGAGCTCGAGCCGCTCGTCGAGAAGTTCCGCGAATACAAGATCGTCGAGCAGG
Organism: Vicinamibacterales bacterium; assembly: GCA_036565925.1. Classification (GTDB taxonomy): domain Bacteria; phylum Acidobacteriota; class Vicinamibacteria; order Vicinamibacterales; family UBA2999; genus Gp6-AA40. Next base: position 2,830 of record DATCXH010000753.1, on the reverse strand, counting down.
ACATCGCCGGGGCTCAGGAACTGGCCAAGGGCAGCGACGCCGAGATGCGCGAGCTCGCCGAAGAGGAACTGAAGACGCTCACCGAGAGACGCGAGGCGCTGCTCCAGGAACTGAAGGTCCTGCTCATTCCGAAGGACCCCAACGACGAGAAGAACGTCCTTCTCGAAATTCGCGCCGGCACTGGCGGAGACGAAGCGGCGCTGTTTGCGGGCGACCTGTTCCGGATGTACACGCGGTACGCGGAACGCCAAGGGTGGAAGCTGGACGTGATGTCGAGCAGTGATACCGGAGGCGGCGGGCTGAAGGAAGCGATCGTGTCGATCGAAGGCCGCGGCGTCTACAGCCGGTTGAAGTACGAGAGCGGCGTGCACCGCGTGCAGCGAGTGCCAGACACCGAAGCGAGCGGCCGCATCCACACCTCCACCGCCACCGTTGCTGTGCTTCCCGAAGCCGAGGACGTGGACATTCAGATCAACGACAAGGATCTTCGCATCGACACGTTCTGCTCGAGCGGTCCGGGCGGTCAGAGCGTGAACACGACGTACTCCGCCGTTCGTCTCACACACATCCCCACCGGCGTCGTCGTGTCGCAGCAGGACGAGAAGTCACAGATCAAAAACCGTGCAAAAGCGATGAAGGTGCTGCGAGCCCGTCTCTACGAAATGGAGATGCAGAAGCAGCAGGACGCGATTGCCAAAGATCGGCGCAGCCAGGTCGGCACCGGCGAACGTTCCGAAAAGATTCGCACCTATAACTTTCCGCAGAGCCGCATTACCGACCATCGCATCAACTTCACGACGCATCAGCTCCACGACGTGCTCGAAGGCGACATCAGCGAGCTGCTCGATCAGGTGTCGTCGTTCTACAACGCACAGAAGCTCAAGGAAGTCACCGCCATGGAGTCCGAGGAGCCGGGCCCGACGAAGCACTGACGCGGACACATCATTGGCTCACCACGCACTCTCCCTGCACGAGAAGCTGGCCGGGGCGCGGGCCCAACTGGTGTCCGCCGGCATCGCGCCGGCAGAAGCCGCAGTCGATGTTCCGCTGTTCGCCTGCACCATCCTCGGATGGGACCGTGTCCGGCTGCTCACCGAACGCGGTGACGAACCTCCGGCGACGCTCGAGCCGACGTTCTCGCAATGGATCGCTCGTCGCATTGCTCGTGAGCCGGCGGCCTACATCGTCGGCGTCCGCGAATTCTGGGGCATCGATTTCGCCGTCACACCGGCGGTGCTCATTCCGCGGCCCGAAACCGAATTCATCGTCGAGGAAGCGCTCGAGATTCTGAACAGCTTCGAGCTGGAGGCGCCGAAGATTGCCGATATCGGCACCGGCTGCGGCAACATCGCCATCAGCCTGGCCCACGAGGTCACCGGCGCTCGTATCACCGCGACCGACGTCTCGCGCGAAGCGCTGGCCATCGCAGCCGGCAACGCAGAGCGTTACAAGGTGGACGATCGCATCAACTTCGTTGCGACCTCATATCTCGACGACGTCGACGACACGTTCGATCTCATCGCAGCCAACCCGCCGTACGTAAAGGAAACAGACAAGCCGGGTCTCGCTGCCGACGTGCAGCACGAACCAGACGTCGCGTTGTTCGGTGGCGTGAACGGGCTTCGTGACGTCGAAGGCGTACTCGACACGGCCGTCGCGAAACTGCATCGCGGCGGTTGGCTGGTGATGGAGTTCGGATACGGTCAGGAGAGCGACGTGCAGCAGCTCGTCGAGGCGCGGCCGTCGCTGCGCCTCGAACGCGTACGCGCAGACCTGCAGGGCATTCCACGCACGGCGGTGATTGAACGCGTGTAGGGCGCAGGCTCAGCCTGCGCGACAACGAAGATGAGCGATTGTCTTTTCTGCAAGATCATCAGCGGCCAGATCCCCGGACAGTTCGTGCACCAGGACGATCAACTGGTCGCGATCAAGGACATCAACCCGCAGGCGCCGCTGCACGTGCTGATCATCCCGCGCAGGCACATTGCCACGCTGAACGATCTGACGTCAGGAGACGATAGTCTCGTTGGCGAGATGCATCGGGCCGCGGCACAGATCGCGAAGGACCACGGGTACGCCGATCGCGGCTATCGGACGGTGTTCAACACCAATCGCGAAGCTGGCCAGACGGTGTTTCACATACACCTTCATCTGCTCGCGGGTCGCGGCCTGCACTGGCCTCCGGGGTGAACTGATTCGCTGCAGCTAGTTGCGAGGCTCAACCCTTTCGACGGCAAAGACCTTCAGCGTCACGGAACAAGCCGTCGCTCCCAGGTCCGATGGAGGTCCACCCGCGCGACCTTGCACCGAAGCGATTTCTCCTTTTGTCGGTATTGGCACCTGCGCGATGTCAATCAACGCCGGTGTGCCGTTTGAGCAGCTTCCGAGCAGCAGACTGGCGCACACGATCACGAGCCGCCGGCCGATCATACGAGTTGAACTCCGGTGCCCACGATCACTGTATCGTGTGAGCGCCCTGTAACCGGTATAGCTCCGTTTCGTTCACGTGCTTTCAGTTCTCCGTCGGTCTCTCGACGCTGTCTATCACCATCACCTCGACTGGCCCGCGCCGCGGTACAAGACGCAGGCCCGTCTGTTCCTGCAGAGCGGTGAAGATTGAGACGCCATCGGCGGCATCGCCTCGTTCTGCGAAGTTCCGCGGCCTCACGAAGTCGAGGGTGAAGTCGTACGTCGCCATCAAGTCAGTCTGATCGACGACGATCGCTTCGACCAGCTGCTGCAGTCGGCGCGCCAGAACTGGGATGCCTACGCCGCTCCCGACCAGGTGCTCGAGGCCGCCAGTGTCAGGCCGTGATGACAGCCCGCAGTA
>DATCXH010000630.1:0-2225 GCA_036565925.1 Vicinamibacterales bacterium | reverse complement strand
GTCACCTTGGATTCGGCCGGCTGCCGTTCGTTCTGTCCTTTGACCGTGATACGCGCACCGGGGACGAGTCGCAGATGCCCGTCGGTCACGACCGTCTCCCCTGGCTTGAGGCCGCTCTCGATCACGGTCTCGGTCGCGCCCGTGCGTTTCACGGTCACCGGCCGCAGATCGACTTTCTGCTCCGCGTTTACTACGAACACATACGAACCCTGCTGCCCTGCCTGCACGGCGACAGACGGCACCACGATCGCCCCCGGGTCCATCGTCAACGTGACGACGACGTTCACGTACTGGCCAGGCCAAAGCCGGCGATCGGTGTTCGGAAACGTACCCTTGACCTTGATCGTCCCGGTCGTCTGATCGACCGAGTTGTCGATGAAGCTGATACGTCCCACCGCTGGCGGCGAGTCGTCATTGGGCGGATTTGCTGTGACACGAAGCGCCCCGCCAGCCATGTACTTCTTCAACTCGGGGAGCCGTGCCTCGGGAATCGCAAACGTGACGGAGACGGGCGCGACCTGATTGATGACCACGAGCGGTGCCGTGTCGTTGGCGCGCACCAGATTGCCTTCGTGCACCATCAGTGCACCCGTGCGGCCGCTGATAGGGGCGGTAATGGTCGCGTATTGCAGCTGCACCTTGGCGTTCTCGACGGCAGCCTTGTCTGCTTCGACGGTGGCATTGAGTGCGGCGACGGCGGTGCGCGATGTGTCCACCTGTTCGCGCGTCGCGATGCCGCGCGCGGCGAGCTCGTCGTACCGTTTCGCTTGCTGCGCAGCATTCGCGGCCTGCGCCACATCGCGATCGAGGTTGGCCTGGGCCTGCTGCAGCGCCGCCTCCATCGGACGGCGATCGAGCGTGAACAGCACCTGGCCGGCCGTTACGTCGTCACCCTCGGTGAAACTGACGCTGTTCAACTGGCCGGTGGTTTGAGCGCGAATGGCGACGCTCGAGAACGCCTCCGCCGCGCCAATGACGCTGATCTCAATCGGCATCGCCTTCTGGACGACGGTGCCCACGGCAACGGGGATGCCGCCACCAGCGGCGCCACCGCGGCCTCCGCGTCCGTTACCGCCGGCCGCAGCGGCCGCACCACCGTCCTCGCCGGCGCACGCCGCGCAGACGAGAAGCAGCAAAGCTACAGGAAAAATGAGGAATCGGGTTCGCATGACGAAATATCAGTCCACCGGAATATGGGGCTGATTTTAGTCGAACCAGATCCGCTGTGGATTGGCGAATGTTCAGGCTAGTCGATCAGGGCAGGGCCTGGTGCCGCCGCCCGTACCGTCGCAATCGCTTGAAAAAGATCGAATTCGGTGACCGGTTTCACAAGATGTGCATCGAAGCCGGCGTCCGTGGTTTTTTGCCGATCCTGTTGGCCACCCCAACCGGTGAGCGCGACGAGTGTTGCGCTCTTGCCCCACCATTTCCGCCGGATTTGCCGCGCTGTCTCGTAGCCGTCCATGCGCGGCATGCCCAGGTCGAGCAGTACCACCTGCGGGGCGAACGACTCGGCCACTTCCAGCGCCTCGACGCCATCGTTGGCCGACCGCACTTCGTGGCCGGCCAGGCGCAGTTGGAGCGCCAAGGCCTCGACCGCGTCGCTATTGTCGTCGGCTACCAGGATCCGACGCGGGCTGACCTGCGGTGGCCGCTTTGAATCATTCGCCGGTAACCCGACAACCGTGGATTGGACGCCGATGACCGGCAGACGGACGACGAGTTCGGTCCCCTTACCCAAGCCGTCGCTGTTGGCGGTCACGACGCCGCCGTGCATCTCCACGAGACGACGGACCAGCGCGAGCCCGATGCCAAGGCCGCCGTGCGGCGTCTCGGACTTTTGATGCACTTGCGAGAACAGGTCGAAGATCTTCGCGACCTGCTCCGGCTGGATGCCCATGCCGAAGTCACGCACGCTGATCGCCGCGTATGAATCCTCGCGGGTGACGCTCAACACGATGCGCCCGCCAGGGTCCATGAACTTCGCAGCGTTATGCAGGATATTGCCGATGATCTGCACGAGGCGCGTCGGATCGCCTTCGACGCTCAGTAACTCCTCAGGCAGATCGAGCAACAGTTCATGTTTGCGAGCGTCGATCAACGGGCGCGCCGTCTCGACCGCCCTCGCGACGACCGCATCGACCAGTACGCGTTCGCGCTGCAAGGTGATCATGCCGCGCGTGATGCGCGACACATCGAGCAGATCGTCGATCAGACACACCAGG
>DATCXH010000623.1:0-3205 GCA_036565925.1 Vicinamibacterales bacterium | reverse complement strand
ATTCAGTTTGGCGCGCGCGAGGGCGAGACCGCCGCCGTAGTCGCCCGGCTCGGCATAGGTGAGATAAATCCGCTGGTCGGTGGCATACGTCGGCGAGACGTAGACCCCCAGCATCCCGTTCTGTCCTTGCCAGTACACCGAAGGTGTATTGGCCACCATCGTCTTTTGACCCTGCTGGGTGACCAGCCAGACTGGCCCGACCTTCTCGGTGACCAGCATGCGGCCGTCCGGCAGGAAGGCCATTCGCCACGGCAAGGTGAAGGTGGCGACCGTGGTCATGTTGAACGGCACGGTGGCCTCGGGTTTCTGATCGCCCGCGTTGACCTGAGCCCATGCTGTCGCTGACGCCAAGGCCAGCAGCAACGTCGCTGTCGCCCATTTCATGTCCATGTCTCCTTCGCTTCACGTGTATTAAGACCGACCGCGTTCCGGTATCCCTGTATATACAAGTTTATTCTGTCCAACCGCTGCACCCCAGCAAGCACCGAAGTATACGCTCGGAGTAAGCTTGGCCTCCGCTCCGCCTCGCCAAAGGCTTCGGCGGGACACGGAATCGGGAGGGACGTGTTGCAGACCACACAGAGAAGACCCGACCCCGCCGCGCCTATGGCGTCAACGACGCCGGCCGTTCAGTCACCGCTCCTGACCAAGACCTGGTACGCGAACTACGTGCTCATCGCGTTGACGCTGTGCTACGTGCTCAACACGATGGACCGCTCGCAGATCCTTGCGGCATCGGTGCAGGCGATCAAGAAAGAGTTCGGCGCCAGCGATTTCCAGATGGGAGTCCTGACCGGCATCCCCTTCGCCGTGTTCTATTCATTCATGGGCATCCCGATCGCCGCATGGGCCGACCGCTCGAGCCGCCGCAACGTGCTGGCGATGGCCGTCGCGAGTTGGAGCGCCATGACCGCGCTGTTTGGCATGTCGGTGAACTACGCGATGCTGTTCGCCGCGCGTATCGGCACGGCGGTCGGTGAAGCCGGAGGCAGCCCACCGTCGCACTCGCTCATCTCCGATTACTTCCCGAAGGCCCGTCGAGGTACCGCGTTTTCGATTTATGCGCTCGGCGTGCCGCTCGGCACGTTTGCCGGCGCGACATTCGGCGGCTGGGGCAACCAGACTCTCGGTTGGCGCAACACGTTCATCCTCGCCGGTGTGCCCGGCCTGATCATCGCCCTGCTTCTCTGGTTGACGGTGAAAGAGCCACCGCGGGGAATGTCTGACGGCGTCTCTCGCGCGGCCGCCGAGCGCGCGCCTGTGCCCGGCATGTTCGAAGTGCTGTACACACTCTGGCAGCGGCGCTCGTTTCGACATCTCACTCTCGCTGCTGCGTTGCACTCAGTGGTCTGGTATGCAAGCGGAGCGTTCAACAACGCGTTCCTGCAGCGTTCGCATCAGATGACGGTCGCCGAAGCCGGATACTGGATCGGGATCCTCTCGCTGATCGGCGGGCTCGGCACCTTCTTCGGCGGGTTCCTCTCGGATCGACTGAGCGTCCGTTTCGGCGACCGGCGATGGTACATGTGGGTGCCGGGCATTGCCACGCTGTTGTGTGTGCCGTTTCAGTTTCTTGCGTATCTGTCACCCGAGCGCGCGGTCGTGCTGCCGTCGTTCGTCGGTTTGATGTTCATGGCGGCGGTGTTCTTCGGACCGTCGTTCACCATGACACAGGCACTGGCCACGCTGCGGATGCGATCGGTCGCGACTTCGCTGCTGCTGTTCATTCAGACGCTCATCGGAAACGGGATCGGTCCCTCGGTTACCGGCCTGATCAGCGATGTCCTGAACCCGTCATACCAACAGAACTCGCTTCGCTACGCCCTCGTGGTTATCGGCGTCGTGAACATCTGGGCTGCGCTGCACTATCTGCTTGGCAGTCGCACGCTGCGGCAGGACCTGGAGGCGACGGAGAAGCTCGCCACCGCGTAGGATGAGCGTGCCCTGAGCGAGCACAACGAGTCGAAGGGATCGGATGGCGAACGGCGAGCACGATCTACTGATTGTTGGTGGTGGTGTCGCGGGTTTGACCGCAGCGATGACGGCGGCGCGGACGGGACGAACGACGCGAGTCTTGACCGGCGAATCACTCGGCGGTCACCTCGTGAGCATCGAACGCATCGATGGCTATCCCGGGTTTCCCGACGGCATCCCGGGCTATGACCTGTGCCCGATCATTCAGGAGCAAGCGGTGGGGGCCGGTGCGGAATTCACCGCGAGCGAGGCGACCGCGCTACACGCCGAAGACGGATCCTGGCGTGTGATCACCAGTCAGGGCGATGTGCGGGCTCGAGCGGTCGTCATCGCCACGGGCACGACGTTGAAGACACTCGGCATCCCTGGAGAAGAGCAGTTCCGCGGTAAGGGCGTCAGCCATTGTGCAAGCTGTGACGCGCCTCTTCTTCGCAATCGCATCGTCGGCGTTGTGGGCGGCGGAGACTCCGCGTTGCAGGAAGCGCTGACCTTGGCGCAACACGCTTCACGCGTCATCATCCTGCATCGAGGTACTGCGTTTTCGGCCCAGGTCGCATACGTCCACCAGGTTCAGCAGAATCCGAAGATCGAAGTACGGTTTGGCACGATCGTCGAGGAAGCGATCGGCAACGGCGGATTGAAAAGCGTGCGCACGCGAACGGTCACCGATGGGACGACGGGCGAGATCGAAGTGGCCGGTCTCTTCGTCTATGTCGGGCTCGCGCCTGCGACGACATTGGTGAACGGTCTGCTCGCGCTCGATGCATTCAGGCGAATTCCAGTCAACGACGAGATGCGCAGCAGTGTGCGCGGTCTCTTCGCAGCGGGAACGGTCCGCTCTGGATCGGCCGGGCGTGCGGCGTCGGCAGCAGGCGACGGAGCAACGGCCGCACTGAGCGCGGACCGGTATCTGAAAGATGGAATGTGGTCCGGCTGAAGCCGGACACTGCAACGTACTCACGACCGGGCGGTGGCTGGACGGAACGGCTCGGTGACAACGACCTTGACGCCATCGATAACGCCGGTCAGCGCCTCCGTGACCTGGCCCGCCGCGACCTGACTCACCTCGCTGGCCCCTTTGATCGCGCCGTTCGCCGCTGCCGTTGCCGCCTTGGTGGTATCGATGCCGATGTCGCGCGCTCCCTGAATCGCGCCCTCGACGGCCTTCCTGGCCACGATGACGACGTCGCCTCCCACCTGTGCTGTGCTCTCGACCACTGAGCGAGCGCCC
>DATCXH010000619.1:0-2711 GCA_036565925.1 Vicinamibacterales bacterium | reverse complement strand
CCGCCGGCCTGACGGCTCCCGCCCTGGTTTCGAAACCAATGGGGGACTCGTGCGCGAGGCCGCAGTCCGAAAGCCCATAAGGACGGCGCGCCCACCGCGCCAGCACGTTCTTTCACTTTGCTATTCCGGAGAACCTTATGGCGCCTAGCGTTTCACGAGCACACACGACCGTGTCCCTCTCGATGTCAAGGCGGGTGACGTGAGCCTGTTCGGCAAATATGGAAGGGCAGGAGTATCGAGGTCGATGGTGAGGCATACCTCATCATGCGAATACGAAGTGCTGGCGGTCATCGAAACAGGCTGAGGACGACGAGACAACACATGGCAAAACAGATTGTGTACGGCGATGCCTCACGGCAGGGGATCCTTCGCGGGGTCAACAGCTTGGCCAACGCGGTCAAGGTCACACTCGGACCGCGAGGGCGAAACGTGATCCTTGATAAGAAATTCGGGTCGCCCACCATCACCAAGGATGGCGTCACCGTAGCGAAAGAGATCGAGCTGAAGGATGCGCTCGAGAACATGGGCGCGCAGATGGTGAAGGAAGTGGCGAGCAAGACGTCGGACGACGCCGGAGACGGCACCACGACGGCGACCGTGCTGGCGCAGGCCATCTACCGAGAAGGCGCGAAGAACGTCATCGCCGGCGCCAACCCCATGGCGGTCAAGCGCGGCATCGAGAAGGCCGTCACCGCGATCACGATGGCGCTCGAGAAAATGTCCAAGCCGGTGACCGGGTCGATGATCGCCCAGGTTGGAACCATCTCCGCGAACCACGACGAGACCATCGGACGCATCATCGCCGAAGCCATGGAGAAAGTAGGCAAGGACGGGGTCATCACCGTCGAAGAGGGCAGGAGCATGGACACCTCGCTCGACGTGGTCGAAGGGATGCAGTTCGATCGCGGCTACTTGTCACCGTATTTCGTTACCAATCCGGAACGGATGGAAGTAGTGCTGGAGAATCCAGTCATTCTCCTTCACGAGAAGCGGATCAGCGCGCTGAAAGACTTCCTGCCGCTGCTGGAGCTGGTCGCGCAGGCCAGCCGTCCATTGCTGATCATCGCGGAGGATGTCGAGGGCGAGGCGCTCGCGACGATCGTGGTCAACAAGCTGCGCGGCACGCTTCGGATCGCCGCTGTAAAGGCACCAGGTTATGGGGATCGGCGGAAGGCCATGCTCGAAGACCTTGCGGTGCTGACGGGCGGCAAGGCCGTCACCGAGGACCTGGGTGTAACACTCGAGAGCCTGACGATCGAGGACCTCGGTCAGGCAAAGAAGGTCACCATCGACAAGGACAACACCACGATTGTGGAGGGCGCCGGCAGCGCGGCGTCGATTGCGGGGCGGGTCAAGCAACTGCGAATGCAGGTCGAAGACACGACATCCGATTACGACCGTGAGAAGCTCCAGGAGCGACTCGCCAAGCTGGTTGGGGGTGTAGCGATCATCAAGGTTGGCGCGGCGACCGAGACCGAGCTGAAGGAAAAGAAGGCGCGCGTCGAGGACGCGATGCATGCGACCAAAGCGGCCGTCGAAGAGGGCATCGTCCCCGGCGGCGGCGTCGCGCTGCTGCGGGCGTCGAAGGCGCTCCAGAACTTAGAGGTCGTGGGCGACGAGCAGATCGGCGTCAAGATCATTGCTCGCGCGATCGAGGAACCGATGCGATGGATCGCGGCAAATGCGGGTCACGAAGGCTCAATCGTCGTCCAACGCGTCAGGGAAATGACGGATGAAGAAGGCTTCAACGCACAAACAGAGCGTTACGAGAACCTGGTGGCAGCCGGCGTGATCGACCCGACCAAAGTGGTCCGCTCGGCGCTACAGAACGCCGCCTCGATCGCGTCGCTCCTGCTCACGACCGAAGCGGTCATCTCGCTGATTCCAGAGAGGTATCAGAACGAGGCGGCCGCGGCGAGCAGCATGGGCGGCGACATGTATTGAGAAGGGGCGTCACGCCGATCGGGTGGATGCAACGATCGCGTCGTCCATGTGACGCTCTGCAAATGAGCAACGGAGAAGGCACAATCCACTGCTGGGCAGTGATGGCGACAGATCGTCGACTCAGAAGATATCGCTGCGCCAGTAAAGTACGTCGTCGCCAGAGAGCGGCGGCTGCGCCACTGTCTTTCCGAGAGACCGCACCATCATCACTTCTGTCGAGGGCTTCGCCGACACGATCGTGACTTGCGGGGGGACAAAGCCGCGAGGCAGCCAGGCGCGGATTGTCGGACGACGTTCGACGGGTTCACGGGCGATGAGCGCCTGCAGAATGGCGCCGACTCGCGCACCCGAGGGATCGCGATCGCCGCACTCCTCGAGGGTCCACATGTCACCGACGATGCTGATGACGACGTACGCAGCGGCGGTGATCCCTTCTTCGGCAATGAAGAAGTGCAGTTGGCGCGCGCCCGCGGTGCCGAGCCCTGCAAGCAATCGCTTCTTCGTAACCGCATACTGCACGAAGTCCACGTCTCGATCGAGGTGAAACCGGAATGGGTCGGCGCGGATCCGTCCCATCGCCACGATGGCGGCCAAATCCCGTTCCTCGCCCCCACGAATCAACGTCATAGGCGCACCGCGACGCGGCGGCTCCGCCACGCCGATGTCAACGTCGGTCATTGGAACGATGTCGAAACCGCCGACCTGCTTTGCGTCATCCATGTCTGAAAAAACGAGCGCCAACGCCGCTCCTTCGCGAGCGGCTTGCT
>DATCXH010000149.1:0-5777 GCA_036565925.1 Vicinamibacterales bacterium | reverse complement strand
ATCACGATCGCGCCGCCCCCAGCGGCGAAGTAGAGGCGAGTCTTTAGACTCGCCTCACATCACACCCGCCTTCTTCATCACCACTTCGCACTTCTGTTTGATGCGGCTGGCGACGTCGTAGGGGTCGCCCTGCTGAAGCTCCATCAGGAACAACTCGACTGACAGCGGTCCTGCGTACTGCTTCTCCGCGAGCTTTCTGAGAATCGCGACGAGTGGCGCCTTGCCGTCGCCGGGAATGACGCGTCCGTTGTTGTCGATCAGTTCGCGCGGCGTATCGAGGATGTCCTGGAAGTGCACGTGCGCGATCTCGCCAGGGCGGATCATGTCGAGGTCTTCGAACTTGCTCATCCCCGACCAGAAGTGAAAGAAGTCGAGCATCGGCCGTACGTTTGGATGTGCGGCTTCGCGAATCACCGTGAGTGATGAGCGCAGTGTCGCGAGATGCGTAGACGTACGCGCGAACTCGATCATTGCCGTGAGACTGAATTGCTTGGCGATGTCGCCAATTTCTCGGATGCAGCCCGGCGTAGCCTTGAAGTCCTCCACGGTGACCCGGCGATTGGTGATCGACGGGCAATAGATTTTCGGAAGACCGATCGTCGCGAACTGCTCGCAACGACGCTTCCAGGTTTCCAGCGATGCGGCACGCGCGTCGCCAGGAATCCAGATGTCAGGCAGCACAGCGGCCGACGAGACCGCTGTCAGACCGAGGTCGGTGATGACGCGCTTCGCCGCGGGGATCGTGTCGCCCTTCAGAAATTCGTCGAGCAGTACGTCCGTGATCTCGACGAACTTGATGCCCGCCTTCGCCCAGCCTTCCAGCGACGTGCGGTAACCCGCGGCGCGGGAAGTGTTCTGGTGAATCGACAGTGTCATTTTTCGAGACGATGAGGGCTGGGCCATCGCGGCCTCTGCCAGCGACGCCGCAAGCGCACTCACAAACAGCTCTCGTCTGGAGATCATGGCATCCTCGCCGACGCGACGGCTTTGCCGTAGTAGATCGCGTTGAACAAGAACTTGAAGGTCCCGTGCGACTGCGCACGGAAGGTGATCTCCGGCCCGAACAGCAGCACGCGTCCGCGTCCGAGCTGCGCATCGATGGCGGTCACACCGCCGTCGAGAAACGATTGCCCAAGCGCCCAGCCGCTGCGCAGTGGTGCCTGCCCCATGAACCACGCCACCCGCCGCACCTGCTGGCTTTCAAGGTGGAACACGGGATTCTGATCGAAGAAGACATCCACATCCGGCTCGAAACCGTAACCCAGTGGCGTGGTGTTGTCCACGCGCATCCGCAGCACCGACCCCGGCACGTAGAACACTTCGCGTGTCAACGGCCGTTCGGTGCCGTCGCTCGCCACCGCGGTGAGATGGTTCCCGATCGGCAGATCGAGCGATAGCCCGATCAACGATGCACCACCGATGGCGACGAGTGTGCCGCCGGCTTCGACGAACTGCTTCAACTGCGGCAGCGTGCGCGCCCGCGACATCGTGCCTGTTGTGCCGCGATACTCAGTCGGCAAGCGGCTCGGCGCTGGGGCATCGTCGAGCCCGCGCGACAGCTCGGCGTCGCTGGCCAGGATGATCACATCGAAGCGGCTCGCCAGATTGCCGGAATCGAGCGTCGACGCGTAGACGACCTCGAAGGGAAACTCAAAGCGCTCGAACATCCAACGTATCCAGCCGCTTGAGCTCGATCCACCGTAGCGATCCCAGAGGCCGATACGAACAGGCCGCAGCTGGAGCGCCCGGCCTTGCGGCGGCGTCCCAACACCGGTGAACGTGAGCCCGAGGTCGGTCACCGCCCTCTGAATCAGCGCCGGTGTCCCCGCGCGGCGCGGGATATACATCGCACCGACCGCACCGGCAGCGCCGCCGACCCGACGATCGGCAGGCCAATAGACGCTCTCTCCCGCTTTCAACAGCCGATTAACTGCGACGAACGCGTCGTTCTGATGATGGCTGACGAGATAGCCCGCCGGCTGCTCGACGCCCGCGATGCGCCCGGTCGGATGCGACACAGCGGTCACTCGTTCGAACGGACCGTCGAACCCGTCGAGCACGCGTTCGAACTTCACTCCCATTTGAAATGCCAACGTCCAGCCGGCACTGTCGTACGGAGGCGTCGGCGGTGCGCCTGGATACGGGACGTCGTCTGGATGATCCTGTGGCTCGAACATGTCGAGGATATGTGGCCGGAATGCCTGCGCGGTCTTCACCACGAACGAGCCGGCCGGATACGTGCGGCCGTTCACGACAAACGCTGCGGTCGCGCGATGCACGGCAACGCCTGTTCTGAGCAGCGCCTCGACGAACTTGGTCGCGGTCAGAAAGTCCGGCTGATCCGCAGGCAGGATGTATCCGCGCGGGTCGCGCGACTCAGGCGTCTTCAGCTGATCGTAAACGCGCGTCGGCAGGATGCCTCGCACCGCCGCATTCGGTTTGATGCTGGCGAGACGATGCGGTGAGAACGTCCACGTGTCCTGGTTGCCGCGCTGAATAGCGTTGCGGCCCATCGCGTAAATGTTGAACAGCAGCGTCTCGCGATACCGTGAGGCGGCATCGATGACAGCACGGTTCGCGGTCACCGAGTAATCGATCGACTGCCTGAAGCGCCAACGCTGCGGCGCGATGGGATACGGCAGATCCGCGCTCGGCAGCTGTTTCTCAGGCACGAAAGGAATGTCGACGGGCGTCGGGTTGCCGATGCTTTCAGTGAGCAGCCCGATCTGATTGTGAAAATAGGCCGTCGTCCTCAGTCCGCCGTTCCACCAGGTCGAGTACGTCGATCCACTTCTCATCGTCACGCCGGGCTTGCCTTCGAGCGCGAAGCGCGAGTGCATCATCGCGCCGACCAGGTCGATGCTGGACGGAATCAGTGGATCGAAGACGTAGTTGAACGGATCGCGAAACGGCGGCGCGAACATCACCGTGCCTGGCGGCCCAGTCTGGTGATGGTCGTAGACGATCTGCGGGAACCACTCTGTGTACAAGATGCGGTTCATGTTGATCGTCTCGGCCTGGGTGGACATGTAGAAGTCGCGGTTGTTGTCGTGGCCGATGTACTTCTGGTACGCGCGTGGCACACCCGTGAGACTTCGCAGCAGCGGATCCTTCTCGCGCATGTACCAGTTCGCCACCAGCTCGTGGCCATCCGGGTTGGCGTGCACGGCCAGGACGATCACATCGCGCAGAAATCGGAGCGTCTCGACATCGGATCGGCTGACCAGCTGATACACGGTCTCGATCAACTGCTGCGCGCCCAACACTTCATTCGCATGAAGCCCGCCATCGATCCAGACGACGGCCTTGCCCTCGGAGGCGAGCGCGCGGGCCTGATCGTCAGTGAGCCCCTCGGCCAGCGAGAGACGACGAGAGATGTCCTTATAGCGATCGAGCTGGTTCAGATTCTCCGGCGCCGAGATGATGGCCATCCATTGGACACGGCCTTCTTCGGTGCGGCCGATATCAACCAGCTGCATGCGATCCGATTCACGATCGAGCTTCTTCCAGTACTCCTCGAGCTGCGTGTACGTCGCCAGGAAGTAGTCGTCGCCGATCGACGCGCCGAATTGCTGCCTCGGCGTGGTGATCGGGCCGGCGGTCGATTGCGTGCTCGCCCGCGGAACCGGTAGCAGCAACAGCAGCGTGACGACCAACGCTCGTTGAGCATTGAGCATTGAGCCTTGGGCATTGAGCATTGTTCGTGTTCAGCTACGTCCGCAAGAGGATCGCACGGGTATAGAGCACCTGGAAACCAAAACGCTCGAAGGTTCGCTGCGAGATGCTGCCGGGCTCGGTGGTCGCGATAGCCAGGTCTGCGCGGCCTATTGCCCCTTCGAGCGCCTTCGCGACAATCGCCGACTGCACACCGCGACGCCGATACGCCGGACGCGTCCCAGTGCCGAAGATGCCGAGCACGCCATTGGTGAGCACACTCGCGGCGGCACCGGCCGGCTCGCCGTCGATGCGAACCAGATAGCGGACGATGTCCGGGTGGATGAACTGGCGCATGGCCCGATCGACCGTCTCCACCACATCTGGCGCCGGCGCATCCGGCGCGGCCGGCGTGGAGTCGGGAACCGCGAAGCCTTCGACCGTCGCGCGCAGGAAGGCCGCTTCATCGTGGTCGCCGGTCAGGACCTCTACATGGAGGCCGTTGGTCGCGGGCATTGACGATGGCACGGTGCACGCGAGCTCGTTCTCAAAACCTTTCAACACGTAGCCGCGATTCTGCAGCTTCTCGACGAGATCCGTCGAGACGAGCGGACACAACTCGATCTGGATCGGACACTCGCGCTCGTCATAGAACAGCTCGAGCGCATCGAGATCGTCGTCGGTGACGGTGACCCCCAGGCCGAGCCCGAGCACCTTGTTCATCGGTGAGCCAGGCTGGCCGCACACACCTCGACCGCCGCCAACCTCGATCGAGGCCGCGCCGCCGGGGAGTCCGACGCCTGCGCCAACCGCGCAGAAATCGATCTCGGTTCGTTCAACCCGCTGTGCCAACGACAGCGTCGCCTGAAGCATGCGCATAAACTCTAGTCGATGAAAGTTGCGACGTGGAATGTGAACGGGATCCGGGCACGGGACAGAGAAATGCACGAGTTCCTCGACAAGGAGCAGCCCGATGTCCTCTGCCTTCAAGAGATCAAGGCCTCGCTCGATCAGCTGCCGGTGTGGCTGTGTGACATCGAAGGTTACTGGTGTTACTGGCACGGCGACAAAGGCTATTCAGGTGTCGGCCTGCACGTCCGCAAGGCCAGCTTTCCCGATCGTCCCGAGTTCACACATCCCGCGTTCGACTACGAACGGCGCATTGCCGCGGTCACGCTGCCATGGGCCACAATCGCATCGATCTACGTGCCGAATGGTGGCAAGGACTTCGAGGCCAAGATGCGCTTCCTCGAGGCAATGGTTCGCTACGCTGCCGAATTCGAGGCGAAGGGCCAGCCACTGATCATGTGTGGCGACATGAACGTTGCGCGCACCGATATGGACGTGCACGCGAAAGAGCGCAAGCCGGGCATCATCGGTCAGCGGGCTGACGAGCGGGCATTGATCGAAGCCATCCTCAGCCACGGACTCGTGGACGTTCACCGCACACTGGATCCGGACAACGCCGATCTGTTCACGTGGTGGGCGCCGTGGCGCAACATGAAAGCGCGCAATATCGGATGGCGCTTGGATTACGTGATCGCGAGCCGGGCGATCGCATCGCGCGCCACGTCATGCGTCGTCCAGCGAGAGTTCGGCAGCAGCGATCACGGCCCCGTCATCGCGACGTTCGATTGACAAGGCGGGTCTGAAGCGCGTCTACGGCCGAACCGTTCCTCGCCTAATCTTCGACAACCGACCACGCCTGGGCGAGGTCCTCACCTACGGCGAGATGATTCAGCGCGAAATCCGCCTGACGAAACGTTTCGAGCAGCAGCTCACGATCGAGCGCACGCGCCGCATCGCGGCATTGGCGCGCCGCTTCCACCCGTACCAGTGCGAGCGCCGCTTCCAGTCCCCGTACGATCGTCTTCACGCCGCGTCCTTGATACGCGGTCCACGACGCGAAGGCCTTGGCGGCGAGGAACCGATCGATCGGCGCGCGATGCTCGTGCCACACGTTGCGCACATGGTTCACCCACGCGTCATTGAGCCCTTCTTCATCATCAGGTGGCTTGAGCTCCTCAGGAACGGCGGCGATCACTTCCTCCCGCAGACGCAGGCTCGGCGCGAGCACGTCGTCCGGCTTCGCGTCGACGACATCATGCGGCAGCTCCCACACC
>DATCXH010000448.1:0-3442 GCA_036565925.1 Vicinamibacterales bacterium | reverse complement strand
CTGGGCCATGCCCTGCGCCGTGCCCTGGGCCATGCCCTGCGCCATGCCCTACCCCGTGCCCTGGGCAATGCCCTGGGCCCAGCCTTGGGACTGGCCTTGGTCGTTGCCGAGGGCCACGCGCAAAGCTCCGCTCCAGGGGCGACGCTGATTCGACAGGCGATCGATTCAGGTGCGTACGCGCGCGCGGACGAGCTGGCGACGAGGTCCATCGCGCGGTTGGGGCAGCGGCGTTCCGATCCGCAATTGTTGCTCCGCACCGAGGATCTCCTTGTCGAGGCGCGCGTCCTCAACGGGAGGGGCGGCGATGCACGCACGTTGAGCCTGGCCACTCGCGTGGTGCGCCTGAAAGAACAGCGTTACGGGCTGACGCACCTCGAAACCGGACAGGCGCTTCACAATGCCGGACTCGTGCGCACCGCTCGGGGCGAGTTCGGTCTCGCGATTCCGCTGTTCGAGCGCGCACTCGCGATTCGACGCGCCGCACTCGGCAGCGACAATCCACGCGTTGCCGAGACCCTCGACAAACTTGCCTTCGTGCTGATTCAACTCGAACGATTCAAGGACGCGACGCCTCTGCTCGATGAATCGCTGCGCCTGCGCGAACAACGCGCACGCCAGGATCCGATTGGCTTGAGCCGCACGCTCGAACTGCGTGGTCTGCTGTATCGCTATTCCGGCCCGTACGCCGACGCCGTGCCACCGCTCGAGCGCGCAATGGCGATCCGCACACGATTGACACCACAGCATCCCGAGACCGCATCGCTGCTGCAGGTGCGCGGCGATGTGCTGTTCCTGCTCGGCGACGCGAGCGGCGCGCAAAAGTTTTGGAGCACTGCTCTCGAGATTGCCGAGCGCCGCCTCGGCCCCAATCATCCGTCGATCGCTGAATTCCTTCGCCGGTTGGGATTCGCGGAGTTTTCCGCCGGACGTCTCGCCGATGCGCGGCGACTTCGCGAACGCGCTGTGCGGGTCGGCGAAGCGGCACTGGCACCCTGCGATCCAGCGGTTACGCGGCTCCTCAACGGATTGGCCGAGTCGCTGCGCTACGACGGCGACTACTTCGGCGCACGGCGTCTCTACAGCCGCGCGCTGACGACCATCGAGAGGTGCCTCGGCCGCACTCACTCGGATTACGCCACCTACGTCTTCAACGATGCGTCGTTGGCGCGTGAGATCGGCGATCTTGCGGAAGCCGACACGCTTTATGAGCGCGCGCTGCAGATCTGGATCAAGGGACTTGGCCCCGACCACGCCTATGTCGCTCGCGGACTCGACGCCCTTGCAGAAGTCGCCGCGATGCGAGGACAACTGCAACGATCCCGACAGCTGTACGAGCGCGCGCTATCGATCCACCGCCGACAGCTCGGTCCGAATCACCCGCAGGTCGCATGGATGCTGACCAATCTGGCCAGGACGGTCGCCGACGAAGGGAACACGGCGCAGGCGATTGCCTACGTCGATCAGGCGATCGCCATCTTCCAGACATCAGGATCGTCCGACGAGCCCGATCATTTCGCTCGCGTCCTCGAGCTGCGTGGCACCCTGCAGATGCGTGCCGGCAATATGTCGCAGGCTCGCATCAGCCTGACGCAGGCCCTGGCCGAGCGCGAACGGATCTTCGGTCGCGCTCATCCACTCGCCGCCGAAACGCGCGCCACGCTCGCCGCCGTTGAACTGATGCGCGGGCAGCGTGATGCAGCGCTCACCTCCGCGCTGGAGGCTGAGCAGATCGGCCGCGATCACTTGCGATTCACCGTGCGGTATCTGCCAGAACGGCAGGCCATGGCTTATGCGGCGAAGCGTCCGCACGGTCTGGATCTCGCGCTCTCGGTCACCGCGGCTGCGGTCCCGAACGACGCCTCACGCGTCTTCGACAGTGTCATCCGCTCCCGCGGCGTCGTCCTCGACGAGCTCGCCGCGCGGCGTATCGCGTCCTACAACAGCACCGGGCAGACCGCGGGCGTGACGGCGACAGCGACTGCGGCGCGACAGCGATTCGCGAATCTGGTCATGCGCAGTCTACTCGAGCCGGTTCCTCGTGCCCTCCTGGATGAGGCAAGAAAACAGAAAGAGGATGCTGAGCGGCTCCTCGCTGAGCGCACTGTCGAAGGACGAATGGAACTGGCCACAGCGTCAACTGGCATCGATGACATCAAACGGGCGCTTCCACGCGACACGGTTCTTGTCTCATTCGTGCGTTATGACCGAACCGTGCCCTCCGGCGCCGGGGCGAACGCGACGGCGACGACCGTGCCGTCGTACGGCGCGTTCGTGGTCAAGAGCGGCGCAGCACGCGTCTCCTTTGCTCCGCTCGGTCCGGCAGCGTCCGTCGAAACGCTGGTCTCTGAATGGCGAACGGCTGCATCGGGCGAGAACACCTCGGGAATGATCACTCGCGATCGCGCCGAGGCGCTGTACGCCGCAGCCGCCGGCAGGCTGCGCAGCGCCGTGTGGGATCCGCTCGAAGCGGATATTGGCGATGTCCGACAGATCTTTGTCGTGCCCGACGGGACGTTGAACCTGGTCAACTTTGCCGCATTGACCGACCGTCAGGGCCGCTACTTCGTGGAACGCGACGCGGTGATTCACTATCTGTCCACCGAACGCGACGTTGTCGTCGGCTCCGCTGTATCGAAGAACGAAGGCAGTTTGCTCGCCGTGGGCAACCCGGCCTTCGACGAAGGTGGCCCGCCGTCCCGATCGCAACCGGTGTCGACGCGATCGGCATGTGACCCGGCAGGACCGACGCGATTCGGCAATCTACCCGGATCGCTCAGCGAGGTCACCGAGATCAGCCAGATATGGCCGCGATCTGGCACAGGTCTCGTGACGATCTTGACCGGAACCACGGCGAGCGAGACCGCAGTCAAGAAGTCGCTGACCGGCCGGCGCGTGCTGCATTTCGCCACGCATGGCTTCTTCATCAGCGAGGAGTGTCCGCCCGAGGAATCGCGATCCGCCACCTCCGCGCCCGGCGCTTCCACCTTCGCGCAGCGCGCAACGGCGGACACGTCGGCGTCGAGGGGCGGAGTCGCGCGCTCATCTGTGGCAGCGCGGTTTGCCGAAGAAGGACGCGAGAACCCGTTGCTCCTCTCCGGCCTGGCCTTGGCCGGAGCAAATCGTCGCGGCGCAGCTCGCCTCGACGAGGACGATGGGATTCTGACGGCGGAAGAAGTCGCCGGCCTCAACCTCAACGGTGTCGAATGGGCGGTGCTGTCTGCCTGTGACACCGGGCTCGGAGAGATCAGGGCCGGTGAAGGTGTGTTCGGGTTGCGTCGCGCGTTTCAAGTCGCCGGCGCCCGCACGGTCATCATGAGCCTGTGGTCCGTGGACGATCAGGCCACGCGGGCCTGGATGCGTGCGCTCTATGACGCGCGCTTCCGTCGAGGACTCAGCACCGCGGACGCCGTGCACGCCGCGAGCGTCGCCGTACTCAGCGAGC
>DATCXH010000593.1:0-2584 GCA_036565925.1 Vicinamibacterales bacterium | reverse complement strand
CGGTGATCGCTGTTCCCGTCGAGAGCCAGGAGACGTCGAGTGAGTCGTCCGGGCACGTCCTGTTTCGGACCGCAGCGCTGGCCCCCTCTGGGGTCGTCGGCCAGGCCTACGACGTCGCGCCGGACGGCGAGCGGTTTCTGCTGCAACGTCAAGCCGCGCCATCGCCGATTCAGGTGGTCGTGAACTGGCCGGCACGATCGCTGAGATAGATCGCTCGGGTGTCGATCCACTCCCTTGGTCACGTCAGGCGTTCGCGCCTGCAAGGCTGTTCACCGGTTCGCGAGCGCCGAGCCAGAGCCACAGGCCAGTGAGCAGCATAAGAGCGCCCGCAATCACTTCGCCCTGGAACGCCCAGTTCGACATCCACCGCAGCGCCGGCAGACCCATCCGCGCTTGTGGCGCAACTACCATCCACAACCCCGCTGCAGAGACGACGATGCCGAGGAAGCGGACGGGTGTCGAGTACGGATCGAGACGGCGCTCGCCAATTCGCTCGGGCTCGGCTGCGCTCTCGTGCTCACTGTCGGCAAACCGGTCGTTGACAATCGCGCCGACGAATCCATCGTCGGTTGTGTTGCCCGCGGTCGCGAACATGGGAATGAGGCCCGAGTAGAACGTCACGAAGGTCGTGACGAACGTGGCGGGGTCGGGAACGGCAAGCAGTGAAGCGATGACAGGTGACATGAACACGCCGGCCCCACCTGGGATGCCTGGTGATTCGAGTCCAAGGATCATCACGGGGGGAATCAGCACGGCAATCTCGGTCATCGTGATCGGTATTCCAAGAAGGCCGCACGTGGACACGGTGACCAGCATCACGCCCATTGTCGCGACGTTCTTGTTCAGCACCGTCCCCAGTACGATCGAGGCGCGCGCGACCTGCGGCCGCAAGCCGAGGTCTCGTTCGGCGGAAATGAGATTCACCGGCAGCGTGTCGTACGAGCCTCCCGTGCCGAAGCCAGTGACGTACACCGTTGCGAAGTACTTCCAGATCTGCGGCCAGGTCCGCTTGGTCGTGGCGCGCACGAGCAGCAGCATCGCCGCGGACCAGACCGTTGCTACGATGGCCAGATTGAGCGACGTGCGGCCGTAGACCTCGAGGCCGCGCACGCCGAACCGCGCTGGGATGAAGATGGCGAGGCAGCCGATCATGATCGGGTAGTACCAGAGCAGCTTCGCGAATCCGCGAAGGATCCAGTCTCCCGCAACGATCACACCGTGCGCGGCGGGGCGAAGCAGGCGGATGGAGCCGATCGTTGCGCCAGCGATCGTCGCGGCGACGAGCACCTGGAGCAGTGGCTGCTCGGTCAGAGTTCCGCTGAAGGTATGACCGACTTCCCGCAGCCACTGAAGGAATCCGGGCAAGGGCACGTCTGCGCGGTTGAACGGCAGACCGGTCAGTAGCGGAATCCACGCGGAAACGTAGAGCAGGGACACAACGGCCATGACAAGGTAAAGCGTGACGAGAATCGCGAGGAAGCGCGTGCCGCGCACGTGCGACAAGAGCGTCCTGGCCAACGCGGCCGACATCAGCACAAAGACGATGGCCGTGGCCAGCGTGACGATCGTCCGCGGAAACCATGTCCCGCTCTGCGCGATGGCGAGCACGACCGGACTCTTCGGGAATGCGAGCCCGAGTCCGAGGCCCGTGAGAAGGCAAGCCGCGATCGTGACGGGCTGCGGGACTCTTGGCATACGTTCAAGGCGGGGAGTCTAACATCGTGCCAAGATACGCGCAGGAGGAACGGGCACCCGTGCTACGGACTGGTGATACATCGCGGAGCAACCGCGCGCTCAGAGTCACGCCATTTGCGCCGGCGCTTGGCGGGGAGGTGCGAGGGATCGATCTGGCGAACGGTCTTGATGCGGAGACGTATCAGCAGGTGCGCGCAGCGTTTCTCCAGTACGGCGTGCTCTTCTTCAAGGAGCAGTCGGAGATCCCGCCTGCGATGCAGGTGGCGATCGGACAGATGTTCGGCGAGCTGCACATGCACCCGGCCGCGCCTCAGATGGCCGGCCACCCCGAGGTCTTCGTCATCCACGCTCATCGCGAGTCAAAGGTTGCCAACGGCGAGTTCTGGCATTCCGACGTGTCATGCGACGAGGTGCCGCCGCTCGGCACGATGTTACAGATCCACATCCTTCCCGAGGTTGGCGGCGACACGCTGTTCGCCAACATGTATGCGGCGTACGACGCTCTCTCCGCGCCGATGCGACAGATGCTCGACGGGCTGACCGCACGGCACGAATCCGAGCACATCTACCGTGGTCGCTACTCCGATCGCGGCGTGGACGACACTGGCAGGACGTATCCGTACGCCGACCATCCCGTCATTCGCACGCATCCAGAGACCGGACGGAAGGCCATCTTCGTCAACCGTACGTTCACGACCCGCATCAACGAGTTGAGCGAAGCGGAGAGCCGCGCGGTGCTCGACCTGCTGTTCGATCATTGCGAGCAGGTCGACTTTCAGATCCGCTTCCGGTGGGAGCGCAATGACGTCGCGTTCTGGGACAACCGTTGCGTGATGCACCGCGCCATCTGGGACTACTGGCCGAACGAGCGCAAGGGACGGCGCGTGAC
>DATCXH010000481.1:0-7481 GCA_036565925.1 Vicinamibacterales bacterium | reverse complement strand
GGCGGCACTGACTTGTTCGACGACTGCGCTCGCGCCAGCACCCACGCACGCGCTCACAATGACTGTTGCGACCCACGTCCATCTCTGCATGATTCCTCCAGTTCAGTACGCTCAGCGACGGAGGAATTATGAGACGAGTGGTCGTGCTGCGGACAGTGATCGGTCGTCGGCCAGAGCGGTAGCGTCGGTCAAGAACGTGAACACGATCATCAACGGCCATATTCCGGTTTCGACGTGGAACGATCTGAACGAGTACGCCGGCGTTCACGAAGGAATTTGTCGCGTACGCAGGGGGAGCGATGAAGGCGGGAAAAAGCGTTGACCAGGCGGCCGCAGAGTACGCCGTCGCACCGAAGTACAAGCGCTACATGGTGACGGTCTTCGACGGTCTGGTCACGCCCAGGAGCAACCTGCAGATCGCCTACGACGAGCTGGAAAGGAGTAGAGCGCGGCGATGTAACACCGCGCTCTGCTGTGGTGGCCGGTCCACGTGGACCGGTGCTGCGTGTTGCCGGTCAGGGACGCGGCGTTGGTGGTCTGGACGGATCGCCACCAGGCGCCGTTGGACGATCGCCGCCAGGCGACGTCGGACGCGGTTCGATACCGGTCGGACGTGAGCTCGGACCCGCACCTGCTGCTGGCTTCACCTCGATGGAGCTCGCCACATTGTTGGAGCCCTCTTTCTTGTAGCGCACCGTCACCTGCGATCCCGACATCGTCGCGAGACCCGCGGTGTTGCGCGACGCGCCGGACACCTTGGTGTCATCGTCGTACTTGATCGTGACCTCGCCGGTCGCGGTCTTGACCTTCATCGTGCTGTCTTTCGCATCGATCGACACGAGCTCGCCCGTGGCGGTCTGTAACTGCGAATCTGCCTGTGCACCAGCTGATGAGGACGGTGGAACGGCGGGGGACTGTGACGACGGCGGTGACGACGGCGACGGCGGCTGCTGTGGCGCCTGAGCGAGGGCAGTACCGTATGTCATCAACGTGACCGCGCCCATCGCAACCAGCACTCGTGAAGTGTTCATAGAAAAAACCTCCGGGCGGGGTGGTGGCAACCACCGTACCAGGAAAGACCTGATGCTCGATGCGTTGACTGCTGGAAGTTTTGCCAGACGCTCACCGACGGTGCAGCCGCTCAGTATCAATCACGAACACAACGATACGTGGCGATTTGGGCTCAGTGGTTGAGTCCGAGGATGTGTCGAGCCACGAGAGGCGTTGCGACGACGCGGTTGTACTCCGCACAGAGCTCAGCGACGCGTGACACGAGCTCGGCATTCGACTTCGCGAGACGACTCTTGTCCCATCGCACGTTGTCTTCGAGTCCGGTGCGGCAGTGTCCACCCATCTCGAGAGACCAGCGATTCACCTCGAGCTGGTAGCGGCCGATGCCGGCGGCGACCCACGTCGCCTCAGGCATCAGTGCCTTGAGCTTGCGGACTTCAAACTCGAGGATCTCGCGATCTACCGGCTGCGCGTGCTTTACGCCGAGCACGAACTGGACGTGCAGCGGCGAGCTCAGCATGCCGTCGCGAGCGTAGTCGATTGCGTTGTAGAGCATTGCGAGATCGAAGACCTCAATCTCGGGCTTGACGCCGTACTGCATCATTTTCCCGGCGAGCTCGCGGATGAGATCGGGGGAGTTCTCATAGACCCGCGTCGGAAAGTTCACCGAGCCCGTGGAGAGCGAGGCCATGTCGGGACGATGGTGCAGCATGCCGCCGCGCTCGGATCCGACACCCGAGCGACCGCCCGTTGAGAACTGCACGATGATGCCGGGGCACAGCTTGCGGATGCGTTCCTGGAATTCTGCGAATCTGTCGGGGTTCGACGTCGTGGACTGATCGTCGTTTCTGACGTGCACGTGCACGAGCGCAGCCCCGGCTTCGAATGCCTCGTGCGTAGATTCGATCTGCTCGCTGACGGTGATTGGGACAGCGGGATTGTTCTCCTTGCGTGGCACCGACCCGGTGATTGCGACGGTGATGATGCACGGCAGCGGTCCGGCGCTCGTCATCGTGACTCTTGGAATAACTGAGGCGCGAACGCGTTCAAGTAGTCGCGCCAGTTGAGCCAGGTGTGACCGCCGGCGCTCTCCTTGTACACCGGCGTGAAGCCATGCTTCTTGAACAGCGCGACTGTAGCCACCGTGCTGTTGAGCAGGAAGTCGTCTTGGCCGGTGCTGAACCAAAACAGCTTCAGGCCCTTCTTCATGTTCGGTGAGCTCAGCGCCGCAGCGTTGCGCGTCTCCCAGTCGGCGGCATCAGGGGCCGTGGGCGCGTTAGGGCCCCCTCGTCCACCAACCGGGAACACACCAAGGAGCCCTGAGCTGAACACACCGATGTAGGCGAATCGATCTGGATGCGCCAACGCGATGTTCAGTGTCTGGCTGCCACCCATCGACAGGCCGGCGATGGCGGTGTTGGCGCGATCGGCAAGGGCGCGGTAGTTCTTCTCGACATATGGCATCACGGCGGCGACGAAGTCGTTGAGGAACGGATCACCGAGCGTGGAGGTGTTCGGATCCGCCGCAGCGCGCGTATGTCCCGCGGGCATGACGACGATCATCGGCTTCGCGGATGTCGAGGCGATTAAGTTGTCGAGGATAAAGCCGGCGCGTCCGACCGTGCTCCACGAGTCGTCGCTGTCGCCGGCGCCGTGCAGCAGATAGAAGACGGGGTACTTTCTCGAACTGGTTTCGTAGCCCGGTGGCGTGTAGACGTGCATGCGCCGGAACGCGTTCAGCGCGGTGGAGAAGTAGTGCACTTCGGCGACGCTGCCGTGCGGAACGTGACGGGTGTCGAACGCCTCCGACCCGGGGACATACACCAGACTCCAGGAGTTGGTATTCGACTCGCTCGTCAAGGGATTGCGCGGATCGATCGTGGCGACGCCGTCGATCATGAAGGAATAGCGGTATGCGCCGGCCGGAACCGGGCCGACAGTCATCTCCCAGACGCCGTTGGCGCCCCTGGTCATTGCAGGGGCGCTTTGTCCGAACGGTACGCCAGGAATATCCGACGCGTTCAGCCGCACCGTCTGCGCCTGCGGCGCGAGCACACGCAGCACGATGCGGCGCTCTGCGCTGACCTGTGGGGAGACGACTTGCGGTCCTTGTGGTGGCGCCTGAGCGGCGGCCGACGCGGCGACGCCGATCACGATGAGCAGCGATGCGCTCAGCAGAAGCCAGTCAATGCGAGCCACAGAGGTTGTCCTTGGGTGCGTAGCATATACGAGAGCACGAAGGAAGGCGGAGGTCACGGATCTCCGCTCCTCGGACTACAATCCACCTCTTACAACAAGGAGCCCAGAGAGACCTATGTGTGCACTGACCAAAGAAGAAGTGATTGCCCAGTTACAGAAAGAGGTGCGCATCCTCCTGCACCTCGCCAGCAAGATCGATCGCGCGCAGCTCGACTACCGGCCGACGCCGAAGCAGCGCAGCACGATCGAGCTTCTGAAGTATCTGGTCAATATGGGACCGCTGCTCGTGAAGGCGATCAAGTCGGGCACCTTCGATGTCGAAGCGTGGCAGGCCGGGACGGCGAAGGCCAACGCGGCGGACTTCGATCAGGTGCTGTCGATGATCCGCGCGCAGGAAGCGGAGTACGCCACGCTGCTCTCGTCGTGGACCGAAGCCGACTTCCGCGGCTCGATCGAGATGTTCGGCAGAAGCGCGACGCGCGCGTCATGGTTGCTCGAACTCGTACTCAATGGCTGCGCCGCGTATCGCACGCAGCTGTTCTGCTACTTGAAGGCATGCGGCCGTGAGGAATTGAGCACCTCGAATCTGTGGCAAGGCGTGGACGCGGCGGTGCCCGCATAGCGACGCGCCGTCTCTTATATTTCTGATATTCTCCTGCGGCGCCGGCCGCGAACCGGCCGCGAACACAGAGACTCGAGGTGCGTATGCGTTACGCCATCACTCGGGCCCGCATTGCGGCTCGTAGCGTGAATGCTGTCCTCTCGGTTATCCGCATAACGGTCCCAGGCGCGCGGAGCGCGCCAGGAGAAACTGCCAGCCAGCCGGCAGGACTGCGGACATATCAGAGACAGTTTGTTCGGCTGGTTGCCTGCGCCGTTTTCGTGGGAGTTGTCTCGGTTCGACCTGCGTCCGCGCAGGTCGATCTCTCCGGTATCTGGGCGCCGATCATGCACGAGGACCAGGTCGAGCGCGCACCTGGCCCTGAGATCGGCGATTACCTCGGTCTTCCCATCAACGACGCCGGCCGGCTGCGCGGCGAGTCCTGGGACGCGAGCATCCTCACGATGGAGGAGCACACCTGCAAGCCGCACCCTTCCACCTATGGATTCCGCGGCGTCGGCAACCTGCGCATCACCTACAACTACGACCCGACCAGCTATGCGGTGATGAAGATCGACACCCACATCCAGTGGATGGAGCAGCGGCGGGAGATCTGGACCGATGGCCGGCCGCATCCACCGGACTTCGATCCGCATACGTGGCAGGGATTCTCGACCGGGCACTGGGAAGGCAACGTGCTCGTCGTCGAGACCGATCACTTGAAGGCGGGATGGATCAGGCGGAACGGCCTGGCGCTGAGCGATCAGGCGAAGATGACCGAGCGCTTCTTCCGTCACGGCGACATCCTCACGCACACCTACATCATCGAAGACCCGGTGTATCTCACTGAACCCTTGATCAAGACCAACGGCTTCCGTCTCCTGCCGAACGGCGCGATGCAGCCATATCCGTGTCAGCCGGCTGTGGAAGTGGAGCGAGAACCCGGAGATGTGCCGCATCACCTGCCCGGTCAGAATCCATACATCGGCGACTTCGCCAAAAAGCACAATCTGCCCATCGAAGCGACGCGTGGCGGTGCCGAAACCGCCTTGCCGGAGTTCGCCAAGAAGATGCCGCCTGCGGGCGGGGTGAAGAAATGAACGCGCGGATGCTCGCAGTGGCGGCGTTCGTGTGTCTCATTGCCTCGTCTCACGAAGCCGCCGCACAGGCCCGAGGCGGCGGTGCAGCACGTCCCGCTGCGACGGCTGCTGCGGAGGTGCGCTCACGTCTCGTGCAGGGCAACGTCTGGCTGATCAACGCCGGCTTCGTGAACGTCGCCGCGCAGATCGGTCCCGAGGGCGTCTTCGTCGTTGATACCGGCACTGAAGCGATGGGCGAGAAGATCCTCGCCGAGATCAAGCGCCTCGCCGGCGACAAGCCGATTCGCTACATCGTCAACACGCATGCCCATGCCGATCACATCGGCGGCAACGTGGTGATCGCCAAAGCGGGCAAGTCGATCATCGCCGGGAATTTCGTCGGGCAGGCGGGCGCCGAGGCGGCGAACGCTGCGAAGATCATCGCGCACGAGAACACCCAACTGCGGATGGCCGGCGGCGAAGGCGGTCAAGCGGCCGCGCCGACCGCGGCAATGCCGACCGACACGTTCTTCGCGCACCGCTATGACATGTTCTTCAACGGCGAGGCGATACAAATGCTGTATCAGCCGAACGCCCACACCGACGGCGACATCATCGTCTACTTCCGGAAGTCGGACGTCGTGGTCACCGGCGACGTCTACATCAACACGACGTTCCCCGTGATCAACGTGCAGCAGGGTGGCAGTATCAACGGCATCATCGCGGCGCTGAACCGGATCATCGAGATCACCGTGCCGAAAGATAAGCAGGAAGGTGGCACCTATGTCATTCCGGGGCATGGCCGTCTCGCTGACGAAGCGGACGTCGTCGAGTATCTCGACCTGGTGACGATCATTCGCGACCGTGTGAAGGATGCGATCGACAGGCGGATGACGCTCGAACAGGTAAAGGCGGCGCGTCTCGTTCGCGACTACGAGGGCCGCTACGGCGCGACACAGGGCTTCTGGACGACGGACGCGTTTGTCGACGCAGCGTATAAGAGCCTGAGCACGCCGGCGGCCTCGTCAAGTCGAGCGCGGTGAAGAGGACATCCATGAGACATCCCAGACTGATCGCCGCGTTCGCTCTCTCATGCGCATTGGCCACCACGGTATCGGCACAACGCGGTGGCGGTGCCCCGGCGGGCCCCCCACAGACTCCACAGGCGTCGGCGCCAATCGATCTCACCGGCTACTGGGTTGCGATCGTCAACGAGGACTGGCGATGGCGGATGGTGACGCCGCCGAAGGGCGATTACGCGAGCGTGCCGATCAGTCCCGAGGGACGCAAGGTGGCCGACACATGGGACACCTCGAAAGATGGATCGTGTCTCGCGTTTGGCGCGGCTGGTCTGATGCGCATGCCGACGCGGCTGCACATCACCTGGGAGAATGACAACACCCTGAAGGTGGACACCGACAACGGCCAACAAACGCGTCGCCTCGTGTTCAACAAGTCGATGGCACCACCGTCGGCGAAATCGCTGCAGGGTTTCTCGGTCGCTGAATGGGAGCGACCCGCTGCCGGCCGCGGCGGTGGTGGAGGCGGAGGTGGTCAGGGTGGGCCGCCCGCGCAGTCTTTTGGCAACCTGAAGGTTGTCACCACGCAGTTAAGTGGTGGATGGCTGCGCCGCAACGGTGTGCCCTACAGCGAAGACACGACGATGCTCGAGTTCTTCGATCGGTTCGCCGCGCCGGACAAGTCTGAATGGCTGGTGGTGACGACGATCGTGAACGATCCGAAATATCTCGCGCAGGAGTTCGTGACCAGCACGCACTTCCGCCGCGAGCCCAACGCATCGAAGTGGGACCCCACGCCCTGCAAACCTTAGCGTGAGCCCTTTGTGCTTAGTGCTTAGTCCGTGGTCCGTCCTGTCGTCCAAGGTCCTCGGTCCACGTCGGACCAAAGACGAGGGACCAGGGACGGACCAAGGACCAAGGACGGACCAAGCACCAAGAACAAAGCACGAAGGACTTCTCGCGACGCTTCTCCTCGCATTCGTCGCGATCCCCCTGACTGGCGCCGCGCAAACTCCGTCCTCCTGGTTTGGTTCGTGGTCGCTGAACATCGCGCGATCCACGTATGACCCTGGACCGCCGCCGTACAAACGCGCGACCTACACCATCGAACCATGGGGTGCCGATGGCATGAAGGTGGTCTACGACATGGTGCACCCGCGCGGCGGCACCACGCATCTCGAGTGGCAGGGCCGCATCGATGGCAAGGACTATCCGCTGCAAGGCATCGACGCCTTCGTGACCTATGCTTACAAACAGACCTCGCCAGGCGTCTACGAGACCATGGTGAAGATGGGTGGCCGCGTCGCGGCGAAGTCGACAGTCACCGTGTCAGCGGACGGAGACACGATGACGACCACGACAAAGGGCGTCGACTCCTCAGGCCGTCCAGTGACGACCGTCACCGTCTACGAGAAACGCTGACTTACCAGCCTCCTGTGACTGCGCGTGAAGTGACGACACAGACGCCCAGAGGCACAGAGGAGCGCGTGAAGTCGTTTATAAGGACTACCCAGCGAAGGGATCCGGCGGCCGAATCCAACGGAATCGGCTATTCAGCAGTCTGAACGTATC
>DATCXH010000838.1:0-4043 GCA_036565925.1 Vicinamibacterales bacterium | reverse complement strand
TGGCGCTTCAGGCCACGTTCCACTGCCTTCTTCGCCACGAGCCCCGCACCGATCATCACGCTGGGATTCGATGTGTTCGTGCAGCTGGTGATCGCAGCAATGACCACGGCGCCGTGATCGAGCGTCTCGACCGCTGGTTCTGCGACGGCCACTGCCGATCGCGCCGCGGGCGAAGTGCCACCGGCCCCTCTGGCCGGCATCTGCATCGACGGCAAGGCGGTCTGGAACGCGGTCTTGGCATTCGAGAGCGACACACGATCCTGCGGACGCTTCGGTCCCGCCAGGCTCGGCTCGACCGACGAGAGATCGAGGTCGATGACTTCCGAGTAGATCGCGTCGGGACTGCCCGAGGTGCGGAACAGTCCCTGGGCCATCGCGTACTGCTCGACCAGCGCCACCTGCGACGCATCGCGTCCGGTGAGCCGCAGGTAATCGAGCGTCATGTGATCGATTGGAAAGATCGCGACCGTCGCGCCGTACTCAGGACACATGTTGCCGAGCGTCGCGCGATCGGCAATGGTCAGGGCGCTGAGCCCTTCGCCGAAGAACTCGACGAACTTCCCGACGACGCCGTGCTTACGGAGCGCTTCGGTGATCGTGAGCACGAGGTCGGTCGCGGTCGTCCCCTTCGGCATCGAGCCGGTCAGACGGAACCCGAGCACCTGCGGAATCAACATCGAGCTGGGCTGACCGAGCATCGCTGCCTCGGCTTCGATACCGCCCACGCCCCAGCCCACGACACCAAGCCCGTTGACCATCGTCGTGTGCGAGTCGGTGCCGACCAGGGTATCCGGATATGCCAACGTGACGTCGTTCACATCGTCGGCGACGACGACTCGAGCGAGGTACTCGATGTTGACCTGATGGACAATGCCGGTATCAGGTGGAACGACCTTGAAATTGTTGAACGCGTTCTGCCCCCAGCGCAGGAACGCATAGCGCTCGCGATTGCGTGAGAATTCGAGTTCTGCATTCAGTGTGAATGCGTCGGCTCGTCCGAAGTAGTCGACCTGCACCGAATGGTCGATCACGAGCTCGACCGGCTGCAATGGATTCACACGAACGGGATTTCCGCCGAGCGCGATCACCGCGTCGCGCATCGCCGCCAGATCGACGACGCAGGGGACGCCGGTGAAGTCTTGCAGCAGTACCCGCGCCGGCATGAACGAGATCTCTTTGTGTACGTTCGCCTTGGCGTCCCACTTGGCCAACGCGCGAATGTCGTCGGCCTTGACGAACGCGTCGTCCTCCCGCCGCAGCAGGTTCTCGAGCAGGATCTTCATCGAGTATGGGAGACGCGAGACACCGGGGAATCCGGCCTTTTCGAGCGCGGGCAGGCTGTAAATCTGTACGGGCTTGTCGAGGACGCGGATCTCAGTGCGGGTACCGAAGCTATTCAGCGTAGGCATGATCTCCGATGATAACTCGGAGGCGTCCCCTGAGGCCTGTCGGTGCGAGCCCGCAACGATGGCATGCCGCGTGGCGGACGGGTGCGAGCATGCCGATCACCCCTTTGCCCATTGACGTTGACCCGACTAGAACACGACGAACAGGCTCCCCCCGACTGATAGATGCTTGCGGGTCTTGTCTTCGATCGTGATGCCGTCAGAGAGGATGTCGAGGCGAACGTCGCCGCGAACGCCGAGGCTGCGCAACAGTCCTGTGGGCCGCACCAGCAGCGCATGACGCACGCCCCCTCCAAAGTAGAACAGGTGACCGTGTTCGCTGAGCGTCAAGCCTTCGTGCAGTTGCCGCAGATACCCGGCGCCGGCTGTGGCGAATGGCACCCAGTCCCCCATACGAAACTCATTCAGCCTGATCACCACGCCACCATCGATCAGGTACTGATCGAGTTGCTCGACCGCATCAACTGCGGGCGCGTTTTCAGCGTCGTTGGTGACACTGGTGCGCACCTCAGGCCGCGCGAACAGCGTGTGGGCCTCGACTCCGAAGCGACGGGTGAGGTCAACAGCGGCGTGCAGGTCGAGCCCGATCGTCCCGGCCTGCTCGGTCGAGGTCGCAAACAGCCGGAATGGATCGGCCGTGGCGGTGCGGAGGTTGGCGTCTGCATCCCCCAGCGCGGCTCCGCCAACAAATCCGACGCCCGCGCCCAACTGCAGACGATGCAGTGGTGGATCGGTCTGGGCGCTGGCCGTCGATGCGACCAGCACCACGAGCGCGGCGACGAGCGCGGCGCGCGTAGTCACTTCGGCCGCACCGACACGTCGAAGCGATCGCTTGCGCCGCCTTTCGGCGCGACGATGAGCTGCGGTAACAGCGTCACTTGAAAATCGACATCGATGCCACTCGGCGAAAAGAAGCTGTCGATGTCGGCGTCGTCCAGCGGCTCGACGCGAATCACGTGGGCCCCCGGTGTCAGACCGGCGATCTGAAAAGTGCCGCCTTCCCCGAGTGAGAAGCCGCCGATGAGCGTGCCGGTGTTCGGATTGAACGCAACGACATGAGCGCCAATCACCTCTCGACCATTGCGCACCACGCGGCCGCTGACGGCGCCGGTGGTGTCCTTGAAATCGCCGTCCGGATACAGATCGGACACGCCGGCGATGTCATCGGGCTGCAGCGCGCGATCGGAGGTCACACCGCGGCCCAACGAGATTGGAAACATCACTGCCCCTGACGCGAGCACGCGGCGTCCTCCATCGGGCCGAATCTCGGTCTCGCCAATTGCCGAGTGACCAAGCCCGAGAAAGTGTCCGATCTCGTGCGTGGCCACCGACTGCAGATCGAAGCGACTGGCGTCGCCAGTCGCCGCGGTGGACCACGTAAAGATCGAGTTGAAGAAGACGTCCGACTCGACGATCTCGCCGGTCAACGTATCAACCACGAACGACGTCGCGCCGAGCACGCGATCGAGATCCGGCTCGGCGGCAAATCCAAACGTCGAGATCCCGTCGTCGTCGAACGGCGCCGCCGACGTGAAGCCGACGAACTGAAACGAGATCGACGCGGTCGGCACGGCTTCCCAGGTCGCGAAGCCGGCAGCGACGGCGGTCTGGAATTGCGAGGCCGTGACACCATTCACACTGCGATCGCTGGCAAACCAGCGCACACGTGACTGGTTCCACTTGAGCGGAGTCTGCGTCGTTCCTGCCGACGACGTCAGGTGGAGATACGCCTGCGCGGGCTGCGCGGTGAGTGAAACGATCGTCAGAAGGAGTGTGAGCGCGCGGCTCATGGCTGGCGCTCCGCGATCGCCCGAACGTTGCGCGTGAACGTCCCGAGTTCGATTTGACGTCTCGACGGGTCGCCCCGCACCACGCGGCCAGCGGCCTCGGACACGACCGGCGGCGTCACCAGGGTTCGCCCCGTTTCGTCGCGCACCACGCGATAGACGCCCTGGCTCAACCCGAACGGGAACGGCACGGCGGGCGGGCGACCTTTGAGAAACAGCACAACCTCCTCGCCGGACGCGAACTCCGGCGCACCGACCATGAACCGGCGATAGCGTCCAACCTGACCACCCGGCACCTTGAAGTACACGGTCGCACCCGGCTGGCCCTTGATCGTGTCGAGCACCGACACCGTCACCACGGTTTCGATGGTTCGCCGGTCGCCGACGATCTGCGCGCGAACGTCCACCACTCGCCCATGCACGACGAGTTCGGACGCGGTGACCATCTCCGAAAATTCAGCAGGTACAACGACCATCGCCAGGGGCGATGACACGCCAATCACGCCGATCACACCGGCGATGAAGGCCGCACTCCACCATTTGCTGTTAGTCATCCGAGCCTCTTGCTGAAATCGAGCCATGCGCCACCTCGAGCACCGCCTCCGCCACGCGTGCGCTCGCGCCAGGCGGTCCCAGTTGTTGCCGCACGTTCGACAACGCCTGACGAGTGCGATCGTACAGATCGCGATCGGTGAGGAACTTCAACGCTTCGGCTGCGGTACGCTCCGCCGTGAACTCTGACTGAATCAACTCGGGCACGATGCGATGGCCGGCGACAAGATTCGGCATCGCGTACATGTCGACGTGCCCAAACGGCTTCACCAGTCGATAGGTCAACGGCGACAGCCGA
>DATCXH010000127.1:0-3003 GCA_036565925.1 Vicinamibacterales bacterium | reverse complement strand
CCTTTTTCACGTGTGCGTGGACCTGCCGGTCTTCGAGATAGGCTCGCCCTACGGTCATTCGCCGTCCACGGCCGTGATGGTGGAGGAGGCGCAGCTGGCGCATCGGCGCGTCGCCTTACATCAATTCGCCAGGACCGCAATCGGCGACGCCGCGATCGACGTCATCGTCCGCGAAGGATCCGACGTGAAGGCCGAGATCCTCAAGGAAGCCGTGACGCACGACGGAACCCTGATCGTGATGGGTACGCACGGGCGAGCCGGCATCGAGCACATGTTGCTCGGATCGGTCACCGAGAAAGTGCTGCGCCACTCGCCCTGTCCTGTGCTCGTCGTGCCGCCGCATGCGGCACCCGCGGAGTCTGGCGCAGCGGCGATCTTTAAACGGATCGTTTGTGCGATCGATTTCTCCACGAGCTCGCTACTCGCGCTGAACCGTGCCCTGGAATTCGCACAGGAAGCCGACGCGCGGCTGACCCTGCTGCACGCGATCGAGTTCCCACCGGCACTGCGCGAGATCGTGTTCTCGACCGACGCGGATGTCGATCGGGTGCATGCCGCCGCAGAAGCCGAGTATCTGCGCCGCCTGCGCGCGTTGGTTCCCGCCCGGGCGCGAATATATTGCACCGTCGCGACCCGCGTGAACGAAGGAAAGCCCGCGCGCGAAATCGAACGAGTCGCCGCCGAGGAGCAGGCTGATCTCATCGTGATGGGTGTGCACGGGCGCGGCGCGGTCGATCTGATGGTATTCGGATCGAATACGAATGCGGTGGTCCGTCGCGCCGCCTGCCCCGTTCTGATCGTGCCGACACTGCGCGGGTGAATGCCGCCGCGTAGCGCAGTGCGTCTGACGGGTCTGCCCTGAGCGCGCAACGGGAATGGGCCTGCCCTGAGCGAGCCTTCGTCGCTCCGGAGGCGCGACAAAGGCGAGTCGAAGGGTTAACAGATGTCGTCCTCTATTCGAGCGTCCTCGTCGTCGGACCACTCCACCGCGATCAGATTTTCCACATGGGTGATGCCGGGGGCGTGCATGGCGGCGCGCTCGGCTGACTCACGTTCGTGCCACGAGCGAACCGTACCGGTGAGCGTCACGGTGTTGCCTGAAACGACGACGCTGAGACCGCGGGCGTCGATATCAGCGTCCTCGTGCAGCGCACGCACAATACGCGGCCGGATGTCATCGATCGTCGGCGCAGGCATCACCGTTACGCGATTGACCAGACTCTTGATCCCCTTGACGTAACGGACCGCCTTCTCGGCGACGACACGCTGGAACAGGCTACGGACTGCGCCAGTCAGCACGACGTGGGCGTTGCGGACCACGACCTGGACGGTCGGTGGCACGATCAGATGCGTCTCGAGCGCTCGGGCCGCGTCGTTCGCGATATCGGTATCCGAGCGCGGGTATCGCAGTGTGACTTGCAGGGTGTTGGCGACCGCGCGCACGCCTCGGGCGCGCTTGGCGGCGCGTTCGGCCGCCAGCTTGCCGGCATAGCTATCAATTGATCCGCTCAGCGTCACTACACCGTTGCGCGCCGCTACGCCGATAGTGGCCGCCTCAACCTGTGAGTCCCATTCCAGCTGTTGCAACACGAGTTCGCGAAGCCGGAGATCGGTTGTCATGGGCATCCTTCGCCGAGGCAGTAGACGAGCACCGGGACCTTCGCGAGACCGAGCACGCGATATGCGGTTGATCCGGGGACGCCGCGCCGGCTGTCGCGGGCGTGGCGGCCGAGCACTAGAATCGGATGTTGGCCGGACCACGCGAACGTCGCCGCCGCGAGTCGCTCCGGCACCGGACCGCTCTCGACGAGCAGCGGGATCTCGTGATGTCGATTCACCCCAGTCAGCGCCGCCGTGATCTCCTGTCGCGCGGCAGTGATCTGTTGTTCGATCACGGCATCAGCATGCGGCTGCCACCGCTCGAGCACGTTGAGTGCCGGGACGACGTGCACCGCATGCACGGTCGTGTGCAGCACCTCCGCGAGACGCGCGGCCGCTGTGGCGCTCGCCATCGCCGTGCAGGAGCTCTCAACGGCGGCGATCACCGGACCCATCCCAGTGAGATCGCTGGTCGACGCAAGCGGAGGGGTCCACGTATCGGGGACGACGAACACCGGTGTATCGGAATGTTGGAGTACGCCCTCTGTCGTCGATCCGAAGAGCGCGTGAGCGGCACCCGACATGCCGTGCACGCCGAGAACGATCAGGTCGACCTGCTCGCGTTCGGCGATATCGCAGATGGTGCGCGAAGCCTCGCCGATGACGACGTGTTGGTGCACTGTCGAGTGGAGGATCGCCGTGAACCGGGTGAGTTCCTCGTGCGTCTCGCGCGTCAAGTCGATGCCCTCGGCCTTTGCCGCGGCGCTCAGCAATCGGTCCTCGACGTGCAGCACGTGCAGCGTGGCTTGACACTGCCTGGCCAGTCGCGCCGCGAAATCCAGCGCGACACCTGAGGGCCGCGAGAAGTCCACAGCAGCGAGGATCGAACGGGGCGGCATCATGCCTATCGATCAATCAGGAGCTGTGCCAGCAAATCTCGCGTAGAAATGCCCAATCTGAGTGGAGGACGACGAGCGCGCGCGCGCAGGACGTGAGGGATCTTTCGCAAAGAAGGGGACTATTCCGTGGTACGCTGACATGCCTTGCTGGGCATCGATTTCCTCGGAATCTTCATCCAGTTCACCATCCTCGTCGTTTCCCTCTCGGTGCACGAGGCGGCGCACGCGTGGTCGGCGGACAAGCTTGGCGATCCGACGGCGCGCGGACTTGGCCGTTTGACGCTGAATCCTGCCGCACACGTCGATCCGATTGGCACGATCCTGTTTCCGCTTCTGGCGATGATCTCGAACCTTCCGCTCATTGGCTGGGCCAAACCGGTTCCGGTGGGCATTCAATATTTGCGAGGCAACTGGCGCCAGAAGTTCATGGTGATCGCCGCCGCCGGTCCGGCGAGTAACGTCGTGATGGCGCTCATTGGTGCAGCCGCGCTGTGGATCGTCTCGG